>CALEIX010000178.1 GCA_937898825.1 uncultured Elusimicrobia bacterium
TTAGAGATAGGGCGCATATGCGCCCACGCCCACAGCTACAACCTTTTACAAATACATCCGCCATTTTCCTCTTTTCGACATCTTTTAGATAAAATTTTAGCCCGTGTATCTCTAACGGGGCGGCTACATTACTGTTTTTTCTCTTCACTCCTCACTTTTTACTCTTTATCCTTTCCTGCTGCCCGTCCAGCCGTGTCCATCTGTCTATCCGTCTAGCCGTCTAACCGCCCAGCCGTCCAGCTGTCCAGCCGCTATTTTGGCAGAGCCCTGTCCGCCGTTCGTTTGGCGGATGCGCTCTGCAGCTACAACTGACTCCCGACTTCCGACTTACAACTTGTGCTCCTGTGTTCCTGTGCTCTTGTGATCTGTAACTTGCGACTTGTGCCTTGTAAACAGACCTTTCCAGCAGACCTTATTTAATTTCCGCTATATATTTTTTAAGAGCAGAACAGAAAATGTCAATATCCTCTTCTTTGCTGTATATGTAAAAGGAAAGCCGGCCAATAGATTTGATTCCGGAATTCAGTGCGGTTAAATCCGCGCAATGTCTTCCGGTTCTTATTGCAATAAAATGCTCGTTTGAATAATTATTCAAATAGATATTAAAGTCCTCCAGAGAAAAATTTTTTTCTACCGGAGTAAAGGAAAGTATAGAACCTTTCTGCAGTTGTTCCAGATCTCCGATTATCCTGATTTCCCCAAAGAGAGAAATTTTTTTATAAGCATACTTTATTACTCTGGCTATTTGTTCCCTTATTTTCTTAAAGCCAATTTTTTCTAGAACACGGAAGGATTCCGCCAGTGCCACGGCCCCGGCGTAATTCTGTATGCCCGCTTCAAATGAAACGTTTCCGTCTATATATTCACAATAATATTTCCGGCCTCTTTTATAAATCTCCTTCACTATGCCGCCTCCGACCTTAGCCCTGGCAAGCTCGGATAAAAGATCGCTCCTCACGTACAAAACTCCGGTTCCGTACGGCGCCCCCATCTTATGCCCGGAAAAAGCGGCAAAGTCGGTATTTATTCCTCTCATATCTTCCCTGTGACTGGGTATATACTGCGCCTCGTCCACAAAGACCTTAGCGCCGAAATCATGTGCCACATCTATGAATTTTTCCACATCAATGCTCGAACCGAAGACATTGCTCGCCCTTGTAATACACACAAGCGCGACTTTTTTGTTTATCATTTTCTTAAAAATTTCAAAATTCGGCAGACACCCTTTAAGCGGAATTATTCTCAATTTAACCCTTCCCGCGTTCTCAAGCTTAAGGAACGGAAGAAAAACACTGTTGTGTTCAAGGGGGGACAACAATACCTCTTTTCTTTCCCCGGAAAAAACGAATGCAGAGGCAAGTATATTAACTGCCTCGGTAGTTCCGCTTGTGAATATTATTTCTTCCGGGAAAGCGCCTATGCTTTGCGCTACGCAATTTCTGGCCTCTTCGTATTTTTGCCCGGCTTCCTGAGACAGGATATGAACGGATCTTTTGCCCGCGCAACCGCCGAAGTTCGCCAAAAACTTTCGTTCAGCACTGATAGAGGACGCCATCTTAAGAGCAGAGCAGGCGCTGTCAATGTAAATCATTTTTTTCCCGCGAAACCTTCTATTTAATGCAGGAAACTCTTTTTCTATATTCATTCAAAAAACCTTGTGAATTTTAAGATAATCTTTTCTGGGTCCATAACAGATATTAGCATATTTGCATTTAAAGCATTTTTTAACGTACGTTTTTTCTCTCTCCTGAGGTCCGGGAATCTTTAATTTCATTTTTGCAATATCCACATGATAACCATAGTACCTGCCGAGCATACACGGTGGAATATGGTCTATTTCAAACTCAACTCCGCTTCTTTCAAGAATATAACAGGCTTTTGAAAGAAAACCGGAAACCGAAGAATATTTTGGAACTATTTTTCTGGTTCGGGCTTTTCCCATAGCCTTAACGAAGCTAAACTGAACCCAGCCAACCCGAGGGCCCATCTTTTCCTTCACAAACCTGGCAAAACTCGGCAAATACCTGTAATTTAATTCGCATATTATATGGGTTATCCTAACTGCAACTTCCAATTTAAGCAAAAGATTTACGCCGCTAATTTTCCTGTAAAAAAAGTCCCTCTGCGTTATTTTCCTGTCAAGTTTCGGATTTGCGGCTGAAATATTCACATTGAAATAGCCACCACTTGCTTTGACGATTCTTGCAATTTTTTTCAATGCCCCGGCATCGTATCCTTCAATTAAAGAAGCGTTTGTCTGAATCTCCACCTTTTTCTTATTTTTAAGACAGCACAGCAGTATTTCAAGCAGAACCGCCGGTTTCGCCAAAAACGGTTCTCCTCCGGAAATCTGAACAAGTTTTTCCTTTGACCTCTTAATATCGTCAAAAATAGACGTGACTTCGATTTTTCCCCTCTGCCGCTCCGGTTCAAAAGAACAAAAAACGCAGCTTTGATTGCACCTATTTTCAATTTTTATCAAACTCATTTCTCAATTTTGACTCCATGAGTTTTTTGCTCAAAGGTATCCTCAACGCCCAACCTGATTTAAAAACGCTCACCTTTTTTTCATACACCATTTGCGCTTGCCTGTCTTATCACCGCCTTTTCTTCTTGCCAGGCGGCAGGGTTATCTCAAACTTTTCCCAACCGGGAAGATAAACAACCTTGCGCACTTCCCTTCGCGCAAAATCCTCACTCAAGGGTTCAAAATAAACCTGCATAAAACCCTCATCCCTTTCACCAAAAAGACCGGAGAAGACTGGTTTATAAATATGAATTTTATAGTCGCCATTGACAATTATTCTATCTAACCTGCCACCGGTAAAGTGCGCTCATTTGATCCTCCAGAAATACTTGCCTTTTTTAAAAAATTTCTCGACCCTGTTCTTTCTGATGAGACTTTCTCCCGCGTTTATTACCGCGTTCCCATCCGAACAGTCACGACAAAGCGTAATTCCTCCGGCGATTTTCAGAACCTCTTTTGTGGAAGCGGGAGATTGGATTCTAAGCACCTCAAGAAGGCACCTTTCATTATCGGAAAGGAATACTTCCTTTATTGGTTTTCCGGGAGTCTTGAATGTCTCTTTAACGGGATTAAACCCTTCCTCACCGAATACTTGCAGATAATTAAAATCCACTCCCCCGCACCTGGCGAAATAAGCGCATTCAAAACATGCCTTGACTCTTTTTTTGTTTTCATTCGAGCTCAAGTCAAGATCAGTTTTTATTCCCTCCGGATCTGTCACAAGGGTATTAAACCGGTCAAGACCTATGGAAAGCGATTCCCTTCCTCTGATAAAACAGGGAGGCACATTCAAAAAAAGAATCTCATTTGAAAGCCCTACCCTCTCCATTAAGTTTATTGAGTCTCTAAAGTATTTCTGGACGTCCGGAAGAGAGATCTTAAGTTTATCACTGTTTTTTTTCATATTTCCAATATAAAGAGGATATATAATCACAAAATTGCTTATGCCGTTTTTAAGAAAGAAATGGATTATTTCCGGCAGGCGATTGTAATTATAGCGATTTACCAGTATATTTGTTCCTAACCTGATTTTCCATATTTTAAGATTTTCAAGTCCCCGCATCGCTTGTTTCCAGGCTCCTTTGTAAACGAGTAATTTATCGTGCACCTCGGCATTATCGCTTAAAAAACTAAACTTGCAAAAAGTCAGACCCGCCCTAACCAGCCTTTCGCAGAATTTCCCGCTTGAAAGCAAAATTCCATTTGTCTGGATTCTAATAAAACCAAAACCCACTTTTTTTGCCAGGGAAATTATTTTAACTATATCGGGTCTCAAAAGCGGCTCGCCTCCAGTAAAGCCAATTCTTCTATATCCCGCGGCGTAAGCGCGGTATATGTTTTCTGCTATTGACTCAAAAGAGGCGTTCAACCTCTTGTCAAATGAACCCTGAGAGCAAAATAAACATCTTGCATTGCAATTGTAATTAAGGATTATCTCATAGCACTTGAGGTTTTCCTTTCTTTCACCAGGTGTTTTCTTTTTCATTGGCAGGTTAACCCCCGGTTTTTTCGCAATTCGATATTGTGAACTTCGCAAAACGCCCTGCATGTTATTGCGCTTTTTATAAGAGACATGTATTCTTTTCTCATAACTTTGGCCAGTTTTTTGTGGGACGCAATGGCGCTGCGCAACCTTTCACCGCTTAACTTCATACAATAATGGAAATAAGCGAAGGCCCCGGCGGAACACAACAAGCTTCTCACCCCGGCTCCATACCTTCGAGCAACAGAAAAAAAAGAGTGCCTTTTTTCCGCGTCAATCCGTAAACTAAGAAATTTTTTCATACCCGTTTTATCTGCGGAAACGGCTTTATCACAAGGAATAAAATGCCCGCTGGGAAGCAGAATAATATTCGGGCAATAACGAGGATTATAATCCTTGTCGAGGCATTCAAAAATCAGCTCGTATACATTTCCCATCTCATATACTTTGCCCCCGCCTCTGATAATTTCAAAATACCACTTTCTGATTTTCATCATTTCCCGCTGAATAATCCTGATGTCGGCATCGGGCCATATTTCTGTTATGTCAGGAGTCCACATAATATGCCTGAAGCCGAAATTGTATATCTCTTTCACGAGTCTTGAAACCTCGCCTATTTTCTCCCTGGTTGCCACAAACGAAGCTGTGGCTCCACGCCTGGCAGATTCCCTGAAAATTTTTCTTATCTCCTTCACTTCAAAAAAATTAAATTGATTGAGACTTAAAACAATCTTGATTCTTTTATCCTGTGCAAAAGCGGCAAAATCCTTCGTCAATTTCATTCCGTTGGTAAAGATATGAATCGGACAACTGCTTTTGCGTCGTACATGTTGCACAATAGAGACAAGAAGTTTTTTATGAAGTAGCGGCTCGCCGCCCAGGAAAGTTATTTTGGCATCTCTGCCGTAAAGTTCCAAAAATCTATTAACCGCATAGAGCGCACTTTTCCTGCTCAGAACAACAGAGGTCCCGGAATTTCTAATATAACAGTACGGACATCTTAAATTGCAGATATAACTCATATAAATGACAAGATTCATTTTATTGCCTTAAGTTCTCCGTCCCCGTAATGTTTAAGATACTCCGTCCATATTCCCTCGCAGATATTGAAAAGGCGACAGCCGAAACATCTAGGCGTTTTCCTTCTTGAAACCATCTGCCTTGAAATCACCGCATCTGTATTTTTGAAATCAGGCGCCCAGTGTTGCGTAAAAAACAGCACTCTTTCATTTATATCGCTTATATGGCTTAAATGGCGGTGGAAATAACACAGCGGCACATATCTCACCTTCCAACGAGGAAAACCGTTTCTATCTCCCACATTAAGGACCTTTCTCATATATAGCGCACATTCGGAAATTTTCGGCACCAGATTTTCAAAACAATCATGCGCTCCGCCATACGTCGGGTCAACAAAGATAAATTCCACATTTTTAATTCCATACTTTATGTAAAGACGACCTATTTCAGGAAGGTAGCGCATATTGCTTTTTACAACAGTAGTGTTTCCGTTTATATTCTTAAATCCTAACTTTCTCAAATTCTCTATGCCTTTGACCAATTCGGAGAAACTGCCCGGAACCCGCGTAAGACGATCGTGAACTTCGCAGTTGTGCCCGTGGATGGAAAAAATGATTCCGTCTATGCCGGCTTCCACTATCTGGCGGGCAAATCTTATATCTGAAAAAATCCTGCCGTTAGTCGAGGTTAAAACTTCATTTATACCCAACTTTTTGGCCGTTCTTACCACGCAGGCAAAATCCCTTCTTATCGTAGACTCCCCCCCTATGATTTCCACTATATCGGCTTTTTCTTTCTTCGCCTTGTAAAGTTCCCTCACTATCTCGGAAGTGGTTTTTTCCGGAAAATCCCTTTTCCTGGAATCAATGCAAAAAACGCACTTATTGTTGCATTTATATCCGGTGAATATCACTATCTTTTTCAATCTCGTTGGAGCATTCATAAAATTCCAGTAAGACGAAGAATATCTTTATTAAAAAGCAACATCAGCAAAACGCCGGCGAATATCCACAACGCAAAGGGTCTGCCCTTTATCACTTCTATCTTTGGGTCCTTGACATTAAGCCGTGAAAGCCAGTCTTTGAGCAAATCAATATGCTCCTTGCAAAAGCCATCCCTGAAAACATCGTCAAACGCGCCTTGAAAAACCGGGTTCTGCTTCAATAAAAGAAGTGTGGAAGTTGAAGGTATCATACCAGGCCCTAGTTCGTCCTTTCCCACGAAATAGGCGTCTTTTTTCTCCATTATAAACTCTATCATAAACCTTCCGACAAAAAGAATGACGCTAAACTTAAAGACGTTTACGACAGCACCTGTTAAATAATTTAAAAGACGGTATGGAAAGAAGAAGTATCCACATATGAAATAGATTAAATAAACAATACCGGAAAAGTAAAGCCATTTACGGCTTCTGAAAATTCCACCTATTCTGTCCCACAGAAAGAACAAGAAAAAAAATATTAAATCCGTCCTCTTCATAACATGTTCCAGGAAGCCCTTAAATTCCATCACGAAAATCTGATGAAATAGAAACAACATGGAAAGATTGACCGCGCAGGCCAAAAACGCAAATCTTTTTTTTCCGCCGGCCCTGGCAAGGGCAGTGAACCTCTCCTTTATTCCATTCCATTCCTCGCTAAAAAAATCCGACGGTCCAACGCGATTTATTCCTTCAGAAATATAATTGATAACGGCATAAACAGACGCCACCACAAATATATTTATCAAAACGCTTAAAAACAGGTAGCCGGGAAAAGTTTTAATAAAAGGATTTATCAGCGGGAGTGATAACGAGCACAATATGAAAAATTTAGCATCCCCTGCCGGCCAAATCTCTCCGTACCACAAAACAACAGCGGCAATCACCGTCAGGGCAAAATGCTGAAGGAAAAGAACATAGAAAATCGGGTTCAGAAAATCCGAAACTCTGCCGTTTAAGCCGAGATAGGTGTTGACGCCTGACAGAAGCATGGCGGCTATAAAAATCCTGGCTCCAAGCACCGTTCTTTTGTTAAATATTTTCCTGAATTCAAAATCCTCCTTGACCACGGCTACACACCATCCCAGAAAAAAAATCAAATAAGTCAGGGATATATATTTCACTTTGAGACCGCCTTGATCTCCGCGTCCCCGAAGAATTTATAATATTCTCTCATAAGACCCAGACAATTTTTTCTTAACACGCATCCCCGGCATTTTTTCGTATAAATTCTTTCCTCTTTCGGCAAAGTAACCCAGGCATACCTGCGCAACACTGGAGGAAGAACGCACAGAGGAAAATGATAAAGGCGAAATTCTTTAAACCGCTTTATGAAATTCAGATTTTTCATTATCGCAAAAGAAGAGTCTTCGAACCTGAGCGCTATTTTTTGACGGTTTTCAAAAGAGATGCCCTCTATTTCGTAATGTATCACCACCACTCTGTAGTCGCGGGCAGCAGCCAGTTTTTTCAGAAGCATTTTTACCAGGTCTCCGAAATCGGATATATTCTGTTTTATGAGGACTACTCTTATTTCCGTTTTTTGACCCCGGGAAAAGCGGAAGATATTTTTCAGGCCCTCCAGCGTTCTATGAAAACTGCCTTTCGCTCCGCTTATCCTGTCATGCTTTGCCGCAGTTGAACCATGGATTGAAACTGCTATTTCAAAGGGAGGATTAGCTATGGCGAAAAATTTTTTTGCAAATTCTTGGTCAGCGAATTTTTTTCCGTTGGTTAAAAGGGTAACCTGAACATCTGGAACCCTTTTTCTAAGGTATGCAACAAATTTTAAAAAATCCGGATGAAGAGTGGGCTCTCCTCCGGTCAAACTTATATAGGAAGATTTATCAGCATTTTTATGGTAAACATCTTCCCCTTTCAGGTATTTCTCGAATTTCTTTATCTGCCATTTTAGCGAATACTGCCGGGGGTTTTGCAAAACGAACGAGCGCATATTGGTGCACATTATGCATTTATTATCGCATTTATTCCAAACGGCTATATCCGGCATAGTCAGGCCAAAATCAAAATTTCTCTCTGCTCTTTCTTCTTTCAGCGATACCTTCGCCCCCTGTTGACTCAAACCATGATTCAAAAATTTTTCTATTTTTGCGGTCCTGGAGTCTTTCCGTCAAAACCTTAAAAATCCCCTTTTGCACACCACACCAATAGGAATTCCTCAAATTCCCCCACGGAGTTTTTTGCTCCTCGTAATTATGAACCGGGCACACCCCGCAAAAAGGCTTGAAAGCACACCTGAAGCATTCGGGCTGATTCTCCAGACAGGAGGTTATTACGCACAGCTTTGAGGGGGCGCTTGCGACTACATCCGCATAAGAATGGTCCCTCACATTCCCCAACCTAAAGGAAAAATCCCTGCGGGCGCCCACCATTCTTCCCTCATCGCAGGTGTAAACATCCCCATTCCAATTATAGGCAATCTGTCCTATAGCAGCTCCGCAGGGAGAACGCAAATCAAGATAATTCGGATCTCTTCCAAAAAGCATTTTTTGAAGAATAATCGCCGCTGTTCGCTCGATAAATTTTTCGCCCCTTGAATTTATTTTCAGGCAATAATCCAACGCCCTTTTATAAAAGAAAACAAAATCCTCTGCTCTATATCCAATTCTGGAGAAAACCTGCTTAGCGTATCCCACAGGGGAAAGGGGTCTTATAAAAATACCCCCCAAACCCAGAGCACGATATTCATCTACTATCTCCCGGGGATAATCCAGCGAATATTTGGTCGTAGTCATCAAGGCAGAAGGCAGAGAGTCTTTTCTTCCCCTGTTCTTTTCGGAATAATCTGCGAAACGCTTCAGCCAGTTAACCGTAATATCGTAGGAGGAGCCACCGAAGTAAATTCTATTTCTATTGTGAACTTCTCTCGGTCCGTCAAGGGAGGTGCATACCGAAATCCGATTTTTATTGAGAAATTCAAACTTTCTTTCATCTAACAAGGTAAAATTGGTAACGACCGAAATTTCAAGATTCTTGCCAAGACTTCGGTTCTTTCTCAAGGCGTAGTCAACCGTTTTTTTAAGCGTCCGCCAGTTTATCAGGGATTCTCCTCCCTGAAATTCTATGGTGATATTTTTGTTTGGGGAGGACAAAGCCATGTCAACACATTTTCTGGCAGTTTCTTCGTTCATATCTGTATTTTTGAAATCCGCTCCCAGAGCACGGCAGTAAACGCAACGGTGATTGCATTTAAGGGTGAGAACAAAAATGTGAAGAGACGGCCCGTTTTCTCCAGGAGGATTTAAATCTTTAACCGCTGAAACTGCTTTTCCAAAATCGAGATGGGTTGAGAAAAAACCTTTCTTTTTCAGCTTGCGGGCTAAAGACGGTTTTTTATCAAATTTCCCGTTTTTGACCAAATCAAATTCCGAGGGTTCCAAAATCATCCAATTTCCAAAATCGTTGGAAATGAAAACCCCTTTTTCGGTCTTTTCAAAATTAAAATTTAAAAGTTTGTCTCTTTGCATTGTTTTTTAATATCGGTCTTATCTCTCCTGAGCCGAACGTTTTCAAATAATCAGATGCCGCGCCCGCGCAATTAAGCAAAAACCTGCATTCATACTCAAAACTCATCTTGACCAGTTCATCCCCATACTGCGATTCGCGGGCATCTCCCCTGTCTTCGGGCAGAAGAACATCTGCAGCCATATCATGCTCTGGATAAAGAAAGCAAAGCGGTATATTCAATGTTTTTATGGATACATCCCCGGAAAGCGCCAAAGAAGCTTTTTTCACCGCTCTGGCGGCGGCTGTGTATGTAACGCGTAAACTGCGTTTATTTTGAGAGTTTTTTTCAAAATTACCCGTATAGCGGGGAAACCACAAAATAAATTTTTTCACTTGATACTCGCCGAAATATCTTATCGTTGCAGTCAGAGTGTTTAAATTCAGACCCGTAAGAACGACAACCACGGTAAGGTCAATCCCCGCTTTTTTAAGATTTTCCAGCGCTTTTAAAGAAAGAGGCAATTGCCTGCCCGTGCCAAAAAGTTCGGCATTTATCCTGTAATCGCGACTCGCCGTTTTCAGAAAAACAGAATTCAAACCAGCATTTTTAAGGAAGAGAAGGTAGTTATGATCGGCCAGCTTCATTCCGTTGGTAAGAATGGTTCTCTGAATAAACCCACTTCTTTTCGCCAACTTCAGAAAAAACCCGAGGTCCGCAGAAACCGTCGGTTCGCCGCCCGCGAAAAGTATATTGTTAAAAAATTTTTTCGCCCGACACATATTTAGCGCCGCAACATTTCTGTTCAAAATGCCGCCCCTGTAAGAATTGGGGCAAAACAAGCAATTCAGGTTGCACCGTCCGCCGAACTGAAATTCATAAACGCTTGCTGAAAGACGATTGAAAAGAGGATTTGAAACAACGGGGAACTTTTTCTGCGCGCTTGATTTAATCTGAGAACGATATTTCCTTTCAAGAACCTTAGTTGTCCTGGCTTCAAAAAACTCTTTTTTTATCTCAAAAGCAGCTTCCTCCCTTTGCAGGACGGCATACGCCGGGCCGATGTCGGAGAGTATTTTCTTCCGTGAAAGATTCTTAATCTCTTTTCCAAAAACGGACTCAATATTTTTCCCGAAGCGCGTTCTGAAATCTTTTTTGGGAATTCTTCCCCGGTGAAGCGTCTCAAGCAACACAAAGTTTATCATTTCGTCTTTCATGCTCAAACCAACAAACTTTTCAATAGGATACTTTCCGCGTAAAAGCGCTTGCTCATATTTATACTCATCGCAGATATTCTGATATCTTGCCTCTCGTACGGCGTATGAAACCGCGCTGGGCCCGAGTCCCAAAATGGAATAGGATCCTTCTTCGCCCTGGTCATAACTGTATGGCCATTGATTGCCTTTCCTCTTATAGACCCAATGCCCACAGCGCATGATATATCCCGAAGAGGTAAGAATTTCAAGAGCCCTTCTTCTAAACCTCCGCGCCTCCTCCTTCGCCGCGCCGGATAAGGAGCCTTTCTTTTCCTCAAAAGCGCACTGATATCTTGGCTGAAAATCGAATATATAAATCCTTTCCAGATCCAGTTCCGCTATTTTTTTCACGTCTGCGATAAAACTTTCATAGCCCTGATGCGGCAGACCGCACATTAAGTCCGCCTCAACCTGCTTTATGCCGATTTTCTTTGCCTTCTTCAAAATTTCAAGAGCGCGCTCTCCGTTCTGCACCCGATTATGCCTTTTCATCAATTTATCGTCAAGACTCTGAATTCCGACTGCAAGCCAGTGAACATTATTTTTCTTCAGCGTTCTAAGTTTCTCTTCTGTAAGTGTGGAGGGACTGGCTTCAAAAGCGATTTTGGTCCCAGAGGAAATATTGAAATTGGCCCTCGCAATTTTAAAAAACTCATCCAGGTCTTCAGTATTCATAAGGCTTGGAGTGCCTCCTCCAACGCAAAAGTACCTTATTTTCCTCCCCCTGAAAGCGGATTTCATTAAACGCGCCTCCATCTCATATGCGCGCAGGAAATTTTTTATCTCTTTCCTTAAGCAGGGGACTTTCTTGTAAAACCCGCAGAAAGAGCATTCGCTCGGGCAAAAGGGGAAATGCACATACACGACAGGCTCGTTCGAATGCTTTTTGAGCGACCTGTTCCACAATTTCGTCAAATCAACGCCCTCGTTAAATCTTCCCCACGCCGCCATCGGAGGATAATTTGGCGGAAACTCGGGCAAAGTGTCGGCATCGCATTTTGAAAATAATTCCCTTAAAACTTCGTCTTTTATCATATCACCCGCTTTTAACCGGCTTAAATTCCGACCAGCCGTAAATTTGCGGATATTCCCGCCACGGCCCCTCGCAAACATTAAAATAAGCGCATTTAGTGCACTTTTTGTGCTTGACCTTTCCCTCACTCCTGCGATAATCCCCATAATTTTCCACATATACGTTCGCATCGACCACGGGCCCTTCAGGAATTATTCTCTCGGCCACGCACTGCTCATATCCCTTCATAAAACAATAAGGAATGGCTTCCGTAAAACATAAAGTTTTGTTCCCAACACCTATGTCAAGTGCCCTGCGCACGTAGGGCATTATTTCGCTTTTCCTTGGAACTATCCATTTTCTGTTTTTAAAAGCGGTCCCTATAATGTGAACAAACGCTAATTGAAACTGATCCACTTTAAGATACACAAGCAATTTGGCGAGTTCCGGAAGGTCCTTGTAATTGGCTGAAGTTATAACTGTATTCGTCAAAACATACATACCGAGCTTTTTACAATTCATTATCCCCTTCACCACCTGAGCGAAACTTCCCCTGGAATGCGTGAGACTTTCATGTATCTTGGCCCTTGAACCATGAAGAGAAGGCCCCATTTCGTTCACTCCGGCTTTCTTCAACTTAAGGCAATAATCGTAATAGGCAAACCTCCTTCCGTTTGTCTGAACCTGAATACTGGAAAAGCCCAATTTCTTTGCCTCTTTCACCGCTTCGATAAGATTCGGATGCAGAGTCGGTTCTCCACCGGTAAACACGACTCCGTTTATTTTTTTTGCTGCAGCGTCCTTTAAAATCTTTTTTATTTCCGAAAGTGGCCTGCGCTTTATTATGGAACGTTTGTCTCCCTGAGCGCAAAAATCGCAGCGATTATTGCAGTCAAATCCTATTTTAACATCTATTCTCTTCATTGTCGAATTATACCGAATCAAGATTCGTGAAGCGAAAGCCACTTTTTGAATATCCACATCGTTTCTCTGCTGTCAAGTTTTCGGCACAGCAATTTGAAAATTCCTCTGTAAATTTTACATCTGTCGTTCACAATCATATTCCCCCAGAATGAATTCTGTGAGGACAGGTTCAACGCCGGCATTGCGTGGCAATAGGGATTCCAGGCACATCTGGAACACCTCACCTGATTAAGAAAATTGAAATTACTCAGAAGAAGAAGTTTGGAAAGCGGCCTGTTCAAGATGTCCTTGAAGGAATCTCTTTCAACACTGCCCAATTTAAGAGTTTCTTCACCTGAGTTGGCGATCATTCTCGCTTCGTCACTTCCATATATTCCTCCATCCCAATTATACGCCAGACGCATGAGTAAATCTAAATTATGATATCTCGGGCGCTGGTAATTAAGCATATGACTGAGAAACAAAAAGGCACCTTTTTCATAAACGCCTATGCCTTTTTTATTGAGGGAAATAATATAATCCAGGGCCCTTTCGTAAAAAGACAAAAATTCCTCCGGCAAGTAACCGACTTTGTTCCAATGCGTTTTGGCCCTGCCGGTTTTATCCAGAGGTCCTACCTGAATTCGCACCAGACCAAGGCGAAGATATTCATCCACTATTTCTTTGGGATAATTAAGCGAAAATCTGCTTATCGTGCATATTGCGTTCGGTTTTTCAAATTTCTTTTTAATGGCAAGAGCATTTATCCGTCCCAGCCATCTGACCGCTGCTTCGTAAGACGAACCTTTCAAGAGTTTTCTGTTAAGGTCGTGAATGAATTTAGGACCATCAAGCGAAGAGCAGACGACAACCCTGTTTGCCAACAGGAATTTTAAAATTTTCCCATCCATGACGGAGAGATTGCTTACTATGGAAAAACTTAACTCCTTTCCCTCCTTCTCACCGCGCTTCTTTGCCTTTTCAACTATATATTTCACAGCTCTAAAATTCAAGAGCGGTTCCCCTCCCTGAAACTCTATCATTATTTTCTTGTTCGGGACTGAAAAGATAAAATCAAGGGTTTTCCTGGCTGTTTCCAACGTCATGTCGCTTTCAAGCGGGCGAAACGGTCCGGCCGAGGCTCCGCAATAAGAACAAAACGAATTGCATCTCTTTGTAACGCTGATTATATGAACATGAGGTCCTTTCCAGTCCATGAAAAAATTTCGCCGTAAACATTTCGCCGCCCTATCCATGTCCAGATAGTCGGAAAAAAACATTCCTTTTTTCAAGCATTGTTTTGCTTTTTCTCCAACACTTTCGCCATTCACAAAAGACCTGAAATCCACACTGCTCAAAGAACAATTGAAGGAAAAAATGTTAGAGATAAAATATCTCTCTCTTATCTTCGCGAAATTAAAATCCATGGGTTTGGCGGGCGTTTTTTTCATGTGTAACCCTCCGCAAAAAGTTTGGCAAGATACTTCAGGTAACTCCTGAACCTCTCATGGGTATGCGATAGATGAAGGATTCGGGCAACGGCATTTTTGGCAATCTCAGTTCTCCTGCTGTAGGCAATAGAACCTTCTTTTAGAGCCGGTAAAACATAATATTCTGCGGCACACTTTTGACAGCGCCTTGAATCCCGGCGCGGAAGACAGGCGTTAAATCTGTCTATTATCCCGCTTTCAGCAGAACCAATTGAAACTTTTCTTCTCTCCTCCATATTCGCCACAAAAGCATAGGGATAAAATGCGAAAGTTCCGTCCGGATAGAGTTCAAGGTCCCTCAAAAAAGGACAAAAGGCGTTCGGATATTCTCTCTCTCTGAAAAATTCAAGGAAGGGTTCAAAGAGAATAAACTCGTTATTCTCGACCATCTGAAAGACGTCTCTCACAATCTCTTCCAGGTTTGCGGAAAAATTCTCGTAATCCTCCCTCCGCCACCTGAAGCCATGAACGCATTCCAGGCCGATATTCCTGAAACCAATTCTCAAAAGTTCCCTGAAGTCCTCGTGCATACGGGTGGCCTGTTGTGGATGAACGCAGAAAATCACATGGGCCCTTTCGCCCAATTCAGAGAGAATAAGCGAAATTTTAGGCATGAGAAGATTGTATGAACCCTGCCCGCCGGGAAGCTTTCGGGTAAAATCCTGAGTAGCAGAACTTCCCGAAAAACTTACGGAAAACCTTATATCATTTGCAGCTATATATTTCAGATGTCTTTTCTCGACCAGAAGTCCGTTTGAAGCAATAGAAACTGAAAGTTGCTTTTTTCTTTTCGCGGCGATTTTTCTTGCCTCCTCTATTATTTTCGCGGATAAATCAAATGCAAGCATGGGTTCGCCGCCATATATTTCAAGGATTTTCTTTTCGCCGGGAGAGCCTATAAAAAAATCAAGTGACTTTTTTGCCTTCTCAAAAGGGATTCTCATATTCTCGCTCTTGTCGATGAAGCAATGAACGCATCTCAGGCAACAATCCGACGTAACAGCTATCTTGAATTTGTTTATCTCCTTGTTGAAAGTTGTTCTTTTCATAATTTAGAAAATGGTTTTTACAACATTCTTCCTACGCTTTTTAATGGGCACAAACTCCGAAGTGCCGAAAATCTCTACATATTCCCTGTCTATTCCGCGACAAACCTTGCCAACAGAGCATCTCCGGCAAACAGGCAGCTTGACAGTCTGCTTGTTTTTCATAGTTGCCATATTTACCGTCTTGCCGTCCGGAAGAAGAAGGGGGTCCCCACTTTCCTCGTCCAGTTCCCAATCAGCAATAATATCCATGCAATCAGGAAAAAGGCAGGGCGGAAAATTGACAAGCATCCTTGAAAACGCAGGCATTTTATACTCGGTTAAGAGCTTAAGTCCTTCATACACTTTAGCTGCGGCCCTGGAAATGGAGATTTTGAGGGACTGAAGATTTTTGCTCATCATTCCGCGGTAATGAGCATAAATTATGTTATAGTAATTGATACCAAGGTTCAAATAAGCCATCCTGAAAAACTCCGGAAAATTCCTGTAATTTAAGGCATTTAACACTTGATTGGTTCCGACTTCCTGTCCCATCTCCCTCACATTTTCAATCGCTCTCATCACTTTTTTAAAGGCTCCCTTTTTGTTTACAAGTTTGTCGTGGACCATTGAATTGTGTCCGTGTATGGAAATGTCAAACATATTGAAGCCACTTTCAGCAAGATGGCGAACATATGACTTATCAGAAAGTTTGAGCCCGTTAGTGCAGATTTTTACGCATTCATAACCCGCCTTTCTGGCAAAAGTCGCAATCTTGCCTATATCCTTTCTTAAACTCGGCTCCCCCCCTATAATAGCGGCTATCCAGGAGCCTTTTTTCCTACCTTCATACAGCGTTCTGTAAATCAGATTTATCTCGGGCTCGGGAAAAGCCCCGAAATCCTCAGGAGCGTTATAGCAAAACAAACATCTATTATTACATGAGGAATTAACTGTAACCTCGCACACCCTGGCTTTCCTGTTTATCGGCCACTGAATATTTTTTACTCTTTCGCGAATGAAACTTTCGTCAGCTGATGGGAATTTGCGCTTCAAATATTCATAATTTCTTTGGGAAACTGGCAAGACGGGCATAAAAACCTCTGTATGGCGGGAAAGTTTTGTTTTGGTAAAACAGTTCTCCCGGAAAGCATTCTAAAAAACCAGATTTATTCTGCAAATAACGTCTTGTATTCACATCGTGAATACAACATTTCAAAATGAAGATTGCAAAGTGCAAATTGCAAAGTCATTCTTTCCTTAATGCTACTTGCTGCAAGCTCTAATAGCCGTTCTGATAAATCGCTTCTATTTTGCATTTTTCAATCTGCATTCTGCATTGAGCCATCGCGCTTACCGGCCTGGAATTCTGGTCAAAGTTAGAACGCCCGCGAAATACATCATATATTATATAAAATGTATATATGCCAAACCCAAAAAACTTTCACATAATACTTGAAAAATTCAGGGAACTGGATTACACTGGTTACAGCGAACAGTACCCGCCTTTCGCTTCATGGAACAAATTTAATTCGTCACCAAAAGCGGTAAAGGAGGCCTGGAAGGAAAGTCTGGAAGGAGTGGGCGAAGTTGGTCTTTTCATAAACGTTCCTTTCTGCCGCAGCAAATGTTTTTTTTGTTTTTTGCCGGTGGTTTGTGTCGGTCGAAACGAAGAGAATGCCCGGGAATTTTTCAAAATATACTTCAAATCCTTAAAAAAGGAAGCCTCCTTCTTTGCAGCCGCATTTAAAAAAAACTCCTTCTCCACGGTATACATAGGCGGAGGAAGCCCATCAATGATGTCTCCTGAAGAAGTGCACGTTTTTTTCAAAATACTGAGGGAAAACTTTAATATTGAAAAAAAAGCGCAAATTATAGCCGAACTGCATCCGCAGGATGTAAATCGCGAAAGAATTGAAGCCTTTCTCGCCAATGGTTTAAACCGCTCATGCCTTGGAGTTCAAAGCATGGACGAAAGAGTTTTAACCGAAGTAAAAAGAAAACAAAACATCCATCAGGTGAAACGGGCATATTCGATTCTGAAAAAACACGGAGTGCCAGTTAACGTAGACCTTATCGTCGGACTCCCGCGTCAGAGCGAGAAAAGTTTTTTTTCCGATTTCTCGGAAATACTGCCGCTCATGCCCGATCAAATTCATCTGAACGCATTTATATGCACACCATACACGTTATACAGCATGCTTGGCGGAAAACCCCCGGATTATGCAAAAATAGAAAAACTGCGTTTAAAGGCTTTTCAAAAATTGTTTGAAATTGGATATAAAAAGATAGATTCCGACTCGGCAGGTATTACGCCGCATTCCCGGAATTTTCAGACCACTGATTTGTGGAAGAAAAAATCCCTGCTTGGCATGGGACCCGGGGCAATCTCTCACGCCTACGGAAAAATGCGATACATAAATTATATGGTCTGGAAAGACTATTTCTCTCGCTTGAAGAAAGGCAATATTCCGATTGAAAGATGGGTAAAAATGTCACTGAGGGATGAAATGATTTATTATGTTGTGGAAAGACTGAGCAACGAAAAAAACATAAATCTTGAGGAATTCAGGAAATTTTTCGGCAGAGACTTTTTGAAAACTTTTTTTGCTGAATGGCACACCCTCAAAAATTCCGGAGCCACCCTGAAAAACGGAAGAATATACGTTCCCCCCAAAGCATGGAGCGACATCAGACGGGCTTTTTATTCATACCGCACGATCATCCGGGGATTAAAAAACGCCAAACTAAAGTCCTCATTTCTAAAAAAGTTCAAATAAGCTCAACACCATCCGCCTCTCGCATGCGATCCGTGGGACCCATGGGAGCCGTGAGAGCCGTGAGAACCGTGACTCTGATGACTGACATGGTACCTTGAAGTAAAATAATTGGTGTGAATCTTGGCGTATGCCAGACCCGAATCCAGTATGGCTCCTCCAAGTATTCCCAACGCAAGACCTGTCTTGACTATGTCCGAGTCAAGCATCTTTCCCTCTTCGCTGCTTAAAAACAACTTCACATTCTTCAATGCCCGGTTTTTTCTTTTTTTATCATTTTTCTTCTTCATATTCCGACTCCTTCAGAAATTTCCTGACATCCTTATTGATCTTTTCCATTAATTCCTGTTGTTCTTTCTTGAACTTCTCCTCTTCCATTTTCTTTCTCTTCTGTTCAGCTAAATACTCCTTTCTTTCCTCTTCGCTCATTCTTGTAATATCATTTTCCGCCTTGTCCACGTTGGTGAGAAACCGGCAATAATCTTTGGAAATCCTGGCAGCTATCTGAAAACATATATCTTGTGATTTTTTCAGATAAGCCCTGCATATATCCCTTTTGCTTCCCGAAAAACGCAAGCAGTTTTGTTTTTTAAATGCATGGTAAAAGTTGTAGAGCGCCACGCAGGTGTCCCTGTTGTTGCAGTCGGATAATTTAGCCGGCAAATTAGAAAGGCACTCTTTTTTCATTGAAGGAGACAGATACTTATGTTCCACCCCCGCCGAACATATCCCCTCCAGTCCCCTGGCGGCTTCTTCGCAAAATACATCTTCGGGAACGTGTGGCGCTCCTTCCGGCCACAACGTCATAAACCGGCGGCAAATTTTCTCATCCTTTCTTCTTCCGGCCACGTATCCGGCAAAATCTATCACCTTACAAAATCTTTCACAATCTTCTATCAGCACATCCGCCTTTTCGGCATTTCCCTGGATTTTTGGCAAAGATTTACAATATATATTCTCACCCGAAACAAGAGAGCGGCAAAGCATATAATCGGTCAAAAGTGTGTAAATCTGAAAGCTTTCTTTGTCAGTGAACGTTCTCCTGGAGGGTTTATCCACGCCCCACATGCTCCCGCGCTCTGCCATAATATTTTCAATACTTCCCTGTTCGCAGGCAAGTTTATAGTTTCCATCGGCGGCAAGAACAGATATATTGCCCGAAATATCGCCTATATCTATATCCACATCCACATCCTTTGCCAAAGACATTTCTTCAGTAGCTCCCTTCGGCAAGGGAACTCCAATACTCCCCTTTTTTTGCTGAGATATCTTACTTACCGGGATACTCTCGGTACTCTTTTGTTCTATATATCGCAAAACCAGAATGAGGATAAATATACCGACGATGATTATTATTCCCTTTTTCTTCACTTAACACCTCCTTAACCAGATGTTAAAAAAATTACCCATAAGGTGAAAAAATATCCGTTTTCACACTAACCTTTCTTTCACATTTTCGCCCATCGCTGAAAGCAATGCTTTTGTTACTATGATTTGAGCAACCTTTCCGTTTTTGCCGTGCAAATCAAGCCTGCACTGCTGATTCAGCGCTTCGTTTAAAAATTCGCCCATTTTACTTTCATTTTCGCCGGAAACCCTGATTCTCAAAAACCTGCCGCTTCTCGAAAGGGTTATTTTCATTTCATCTGCGTAGATATTTGCCGCAAGCTTTACAGCCTGGCGCGAATAGAGTCTTTCGTCAACCAAAATTTCTCTTTTTATTTCTCCGGTATCCATTTTTTCAAAATCCTCTCCTTTTTTTTGTCCTGCAGAAACTTAAAAATCAAATCAAATATTCCCATAAAAATAGCACATCTTTCATTGGACAGCATATTCCCCCACACACTTTTCTGCGCCTCATGGTTATATACGGGACAAACGCCGCAATAGGGCTTATAAGCGCATCTGAAACATACCGGCTGCTGCTCCAGATTTGAAGAAAGAGCGCACAGCCGACAAGCACCGCTTTTCACTATACTCTCATATTCGTCATGCACAGTGCCAATTCTGAAAACATCGTCCCCCTGCTGGGCTATCATCCTGCCTTCGTCGCAGGTGTATAAGCCGCCGTCCCAATTATAGGCGATCTGACCTACAGCCGCTCCGCAAGGATATCTCAAATCCAGATAACCCGGGTCCCTCCTGTTAAGAATCTTTTCAAGAAGCAAGGAAGCATTTTTTTCCCTTATCCTTACCCCTTTTTCGTTCAATTTAAGTATATACTCCAGAACCTTTCCGTAAAAAGAAAGGAATTCCCGGGAATTGTATCCTATCTTATCCCAGACTCTTGCGGCATAACCTATAGGCGACATCGGTCTTACAAAAATATCTTCCAACCCCAATTTTACGTATTCGTCCACAGTCTCTTCAGGATATCTCAAGACAAATCTGGTTACGGTAAGAAGGGCGCTCGGTTTAAATATCCTGCTTCCGCCTTTTTGAGTATCATGCCTCCTCATAAAATATTTAATCCATTTTACCGCAAGGTCATACGAACTTCCTTTTGAATACGGCCGGTTCCTGTCATGAACTTTGCGCGGCCCATCTAAAGATGTGCATAAGGAAACCTCATTGGCAAGCAAAAATTCGGCTTTTTCCGCGTCCATAAGGGAAAAATTCGTCACCAGGGCAAGACTTAATTCTTTGTTTTCAGACACCTCTTTTTTTCTCGCATACTCTATGGTTTTCTTCAGGGTTTTCCAGTTTAAAAGCGGCTCCCCGCCCTGGAATTCGATGGTTATGGAGGGAGCGGGACTTTGAAAAGCAATATCAACCGCCCTTCTGGCTGTTTCAAAGCTCATATCCGTCTTATGAACCCTTTCCGGAAGCGCTCCGGATTGACAGTAAAGACAGTTATAGTTGCATCTCAGGGTTATTACGAAAATATGAAGCCCCGGTCCAAAATGCAAAAAGGCATTTTTCAGGCGCCACGTTTCGCTCAGGGAATCAAAATCCATCCAGTTCCTGACAAAACCTTTTTTGCTTAAATCCTGGTGAAGAGCAGGTCGTAGGTTAGAAGTACCAGACATAAGCCTTGTAAACTCTTTCTCACTCAAAAAGCGAAAATAACCAAAATCATTGGTAATGAGGCGTTTCCCCGAAACCTTACGCCAATTCAAAAGATAGGCTCTGCTATTTTTTCCCTTCGCTCCTGGCGCCATATCTCTCTTCCCATGTCATCGTTACTTGCTTTCCGCCTTCCTTCTTGTTTTCCCGCTCTATTTCTTCCTCAACCTGTTTTATCAACTCGTCCAGTTCCTTTTCCTGCTCAGGAGTGAGGCCGTCTTCGGTTTTTGGAACCTTCCCGTCGTCGGTTAAAGCTTTTATTACCAAAAACTCTCTCAAGGCGGCGTTTTCCCTAAATAATCTTTCACGTAGTTTTTCATCCTCGAGCTCGCGCAAAAATCTTTTTCGCAGGGTGTTTAAATTGGCATTAGATTTGGGGGTTATTTTCACTTCAACGGCGCCCCTTCCGGCAAATCTTAAAAAAACATAAGCCTCATCTGTGAGGGAATAAGCCGAATATCTTATGGTTTCAAGGGAGTATTTATTGAGACCCACCTTAACGGAAATTTCCTTCACGCACCCTCCTTGTTATTGTATCCTGCAGCAAAGTAACCAGCCCGACCTATCGCACTGGGTGGAAGTATAAACCCAGTTCCAACGACTCTGCAGTCTTCCACCCAAAAAAAGCATGCCTCTCACGCACGAACCCGCGCCATAAGTCGCAAAAACCCTTTCATTCCAGCCACATCTCTCATTCGTGTTTATGCCATACCATACATACCTGCACATGCCTCTGATTCTGCCGGTAACCCTTAAATCTCCATTAACCCGCGCATCTCCCTGAACATCCAGGGGATAACTGGGATTTCTGCCTATACCAACCCGCGTGCCGTCAAATCTAAGAGAATCGTTTCCGGTCAGGATTATCCTGGCGTCATAATCGCACCAGCGATCGTTTGCGAAATCAATATAGGGAGTGCCCTGTCCGCCCAGCTCTATCGAAGAACCCTGGTCGCTACTTAAAATGCCTTTATGCGGATACTTCGAACCCCAGTATATCTGTTGCCTGGACCTGACATTTCCAACTACATCCAGTCTCTGGGTAGGCGAAGTAGTTCTGATGCCCACATTTCCGTTAACCGCCAGTTTGGCGCTGCCCGGGGAGGTATATCCACCTACAGCGACTCCGCTTCCATCCCTTGCCAGAACTGTCAGATTGGTTGTAAGAAGCCTGGCATATCCCCCATAAGGAGAGGGATAATAGGTGGTAAGAGTTAATTGTTCAGAACCCAAAATTTTCGGATGAAAGCACAAAAAAGCAAGGCAGATAATTCCAACCATCGCTTTCTGTCCAAATCTAATACTTATTATTATTTCCCGCTTCATAAAGCACCTCCCTGAGAGGCTAATATTGATATTATAAGGGAAAAAATAACGGTTGTCAAGGTTACCCAGGGGGGTGTGGAACTTCGGTAAATTTACATATTAGAGTTTAACTTATAAAATCGTGGAAACCAAGTCAGCCAGCGGACTCCTTTCAGTTTTGGTGAAAGTCAAATGCCCGTATATCTTCTGTCCTCTGAACCTGTCAACAATGTAAATGAGACCGTTGGATTCAAGGTCCAGATAGGGATTGTCTATCTGAAATGGGTCCCCGGTAACCACTACCTTTGTTTTCTCCCCGGCGCGCGATAAAATAGTTTTTATCTCGTGTGGTGTGAGATTTTGCGCATCGTCAACTATCATGTATTGCTTGGGCAGGGACCTGCCCCTGATGTGAGTTACAGAGGCTATTTCTATTTTCTCGTTTTGCAAAAGATATTCAAAATGCTGGAGACCTTCATCCGGATGCCTTCTGTCCATAATGAATTCAAGGTTATCATAAATCGCCCCCATCCAGGGGGTGAGTTTTTCTTCCTTTGTCCCCGGAAGATACCCAATGTCTTTGCCGACCGGGATCACTGAACGGCAAATTATAAGTCTCTTGTAAATATTTTCATCTATTGCTTTCTGCAAGCCGCACGCAAGGGAAATAAGAGTCTTGCCGGTTCCCGCCGTCCCCAAAAGAGTCACCAACTTCACAGAATCGTCAAGAAGCAGGTCTATAGCGCATTTCTGCTCCCTGTTTCTCCCCTTTATCCCCCAGACTGAAGCATCCTGCCTCATAAGTCTAATGGTGCCCTGCTTAAAAGGCAGTGTCCTGGCGGCTGCGGTTTTTTGGGGATCCTGGTGCGCCCTAAAAAAAATAAATTCATTCGAAGTCATATCACTAGTGTCAAATTCAATTTCCTTGAATTTATATAGTTTATCAATGATATTTCCCGGAACCTCCATATCTCTTGAACCCGAATACACCCCCTCAAATTTTACCTTGCCCGATTCATAGTCCTGAGATACAAGACCTATAGCTTCAGCCTTTATTCTCAAATTGGTGTCCTTGGTAACCAGAATTACTTTTTCTTTCTCGTTTTTTTTGTACCAGAAGGCTGTATTCAATATCCTGTTGTCCATTTCCTGGAGTTTAAATTCGGAAGGAAGCACAGCGGCGCGGTCAAGGTCCACCTTCAGAAGCCCCCCGCCATTTACTTCAACACCTATATCCAGCCTGCCTTTTTTTCTCAATTCATCAAGATTTCTTGACACTACTCTGGCATTTTTGCCCCTTTCATCCGGGGATGTTTTAAATCTGTCCAACTCTTGAATCACGGAAATTGGAATCACAACCGTATTGTCCTCAAATCTGGAAAAAGAATACGGGTCGTGAATAAGAACATTGGTGTCCAATATGAAAATCTTTTTCATTATTTTCGTTCAACCTTTTCTAATTGTAGCAAAAATCCGCGCAGATTTAACTTGCACGTAAAAAAATTGGTATGATAAGTTTAGATTAGAAAGGAGAAACAATATGAAAACCAATTTCAACCGAATTTCTCCCGCAAAAGGTCGTTTAGGGGTTCTAATACCCGGCATGGGAGCAGTAACAAGCACACTCATAGCAGGAGTAGAGCTAGTAAAGAAAAAACTTGCCAGGCCATTTGGATCTATCACTCAGATGCAAAGAATCAGATTGGGTAAAAGATATGAAAACAGGAACCCGCTCATAAAAAACTTCATGCCCCTTGCCGATCTGCGGGACCTTGTTTTTGGCGGCTGGGACATATTTGAAGATTCCATGCATGTGGCGGCTCTCAAGGCGGGGGTTCTCTCCCCGGAGCAAATACTTCCTGTCAAAGAGGAACTCCGGTCTATACACCCGATGCCAGCTGTTTTCGACAAAAAATTTGTCAAGAACCTTAAACCCAAACAGATAAAGCGACTAAATAATAAAATGGCGCAAGCAGAGGCATTAATCGAAGATATACAAAATTTCAAAATGCGACACAATCTTTCGCGCCTTGTAATGGTATGGTGCGGTTCAACCGAAATTTTTATAAGCCCTTCCGCCATTCATGAAAACCTACAAGACTTTGAAAAAGGTCTCAAGGAAAACTCGGCTTTGATATCTCCTTCTATGATTTACGCCTATGCCGCCATGAAAAGTGGCGTGCCTTTCGCCAACGGCGCTCCCAACCTTTCCATTGACGCGCCCGTTTTTGTTCATCTCGCGGAAGAAAAGAGAATTCCCATTGCGGGAAAAGATTTTAAAACCGGGCAAACCTTGATGAAAACGATTCTGGCGCCCGGCCTTAAATCCAGAATGTTGGGGCTTAGTGGCTGGTACTCGACAAATATACTTGGCAATAGAGACGGAGAAGTTCTGGACGATCCAAAGTCTTTCAGGACAAAAGAGAAAAGCAAAATGTCTGTGCTTGACACCATTTTGGACCCCGACCTCTACCCGGAACTTTATTCCAAATATCATCACAAGGTGCGGATAGACTATTACCCGCCGCGGGGAGACGCCAAGGAAGGATGGGATAATATAGACATCTTTGGCTGGCTTAAAATGCCTATGCAAATTAAAATAAACTTCCTTTGCAGAGACTCAATACTGGCAGCGCCGGTAATGCTGGATATTATTCTTTTTCTGGACCTTGCTCAACGAGCAGGGCTTAAAGGCATTCAGGAATGGATGTCATTTTTCTTCAAATCCCCGATGCACCGGCCAGATCTTAAGCCCGAAAACGACCTTTTCCTGCAACACATCAAACTGAAAAACACTTTGAGGATACTTGCCGGAGAAGAGGTTTTAGACCATTCGGGATTGGATTACTATGAGGGTCCAAAAGCCTCTCCGAAGGTTGCCCCTTCTCCCAAACCATACAAGAAGCGCGCAAAGACATGCAAAAAATGAAGATTTTTTTCCCAATCGTTCTTCTCTTCATTTTGCAATCCGGATTTTCGCAGGTAACTGCGCCTGCTGCAGATAAAAAATCCCCAGAAGCATCGTCAAGCGAAAACGGTGGTTTGAGCAAGATACTGGATGAACTTTGGCAAACCCCGACTCTGCCTCCCGAAACAAAAAAGACATCATTGAAGGAAACAGATTCACTCCCCCCGGAAAAAACGAGCCAGAACCAGGATATTAATTCGTTGCCGGGCATAGCGAACATTGAATCCACAACCGAAACTATACCGGCAGAAAGTCCCGAGCTCATAATTCCGGAAGAGGGAACAGAAGACAAAGGCCCCTGGGAAATAGGCGACATGCGCGTGGAAGGCAACATGCACGTGAAACCAAAAGTAATATTAAAGACATCGAAGGCGAAAAAAGGAAAACTCTACTATCAAAGCGACATCGATGCCGACATGGAAGCGATTTTGAACCTTGGAAGCATTGAAACAGTAACAATAGATTTAAGCCCCCTTGATAAAAAGCTTTCCCCTGAATATGCCGAACTGACAAAAAGTACATCGACATTTCGCATAGTTTATAAAATCCGCGAAAAGCCGCAAATAGAAAAAATACTGGTGGAAGGCAATGAAAAGTTATCTGATTCTTCCATAAAAAGAGCGATGGAACTTGCGGAAAAAGATTTTTGGGATGAAATACAAATGAAGGAAGACATCGTAAAAATAACCGAGAAATACGTTAAAAGAGGTTTTATAAACGCAAAAGCGAATTATGTAATTGAAAAATCGCCGAAACCCAGCGCCATAATCGTGAAAATCAAGATAAATGAAGGAAAAAAGTGCCGGGTAAAAAGCGTAGAAATCAAAGGGGTAAAATCTTTCAAAAAAAAGAAGCTCATCAAGAAGATGAAGAATCGTCCCAGGAAAATATACCGTGAGGAAGAATTCGAAAATGACATAAAAGAAATCTCGGATTTTTACAAAAACAAGGGTTTCAGCAATTTTAGAATAATTTCCTCGTCGGTAGCATTTAACGACGAGAAAAGCGAGGCCATGATTCAAATAATCCTATCCGAAGGCAAAAGATACAACTTCGGAAAAACCTATTTCTCAGGAAACAGCGTTTATACGTCCCTGGAGTTGAAGGAGACTTTGGCACACAAAGTAAACAAACTATTCAAGCAAAATCTTCTCGACGACAGCTTGAGGGCACTGCAAAATAAATACGCCGACAGGGGATATCTGCGGGCGAAAATAGACATAACAAAGAAGGAAAATCCAAAAACGGGCGAGTTAGACATATATTTTGACATAGAAGAAAACAATCCAATATATGTCGCGCACATAGACATAGCAGGCAATAAAGCCACAAAAACCTTTGTCTTCCGCAGGGAAATAGTACAAAAAGAAGGCGAGGTTTTCAGCTCCTCCAAAATCCGGAGAAGTCAGGAGAAAATATTTAACCTGGGTTTCATAGACGACGTGCAACTGGCAATAAATCCAACCTCGGACCCCGACCATGTTGACCTTGTATTTGACATAGCCGAGGGCAAGCCCGGCATGCTTACCGCCGGGGCAGCGGTATCCTCAAACGAAGGTCTTATGGGTACTCTGTCCATTAATCACCTTAATCTTTTCGGCAGGGCCCAGAGACTTTCGCTGTCATGGCAGTTCGGCAAAAGAGTGCAGGATTATTATTTAAGCTGGACAACCCCATGGATAAAAGATCATCCCACGAGTCTTGGCGTTGACATCTTTAACACAAGAAGGTACCGCCCTTACAAAGATTCTTTATCTGCTTACACTCAAAAGAGAAGCGGTTCCAAAATAACTATGGGCCCGAGATTTGAAAACGACAAGTATCACTTAACCGCTTCCTACACATGGGAAAAAATCAAAATAACCGGCATCGAGGACCAATTCAAAACCGAATTAACCGGGGGCACAAGCGTAACATCTTCCATTTACCTGGAATTTGCCCGGGACACACGAGACAATATATGGGACCCGACAAAGGGCTCCCGGGCCTCCATTGGAATTGAATTAAGCGGCGGTCCTTTGATGGGTGATGTAAACTTTTACAAACCCAATTTTTCCTATAGCAATAACTTCAAGCTCTTTTCAATAGGTGATTATCCGTTTGTTTTGTCCTTCGCAAACAAATTCGGATACGTCGCAAGGTTTGGTTCCACAAAAAGCGTGCCGGTATACGAGAAATATTTCATTGGTGGAGCTGACACCGTGAGAGGATACAATTCAAACGGACAGATAGGCCCTCCGAATGGAGGAAAAATCTACAACGTGTTCAATATGGAATTCAAATTTCCCCTGGCTCGTGAAAGGAAAAGAACAATCGTCCAATGGGGATTCTTTCTGGATATAGGAAATTCGTGGGAGGATTTTAGCGATATATCTCTGGGAATCGGCTCAAGCCAGAATCAATTAAAAGCCGGTGCCGGCTTCGGCATAAGATTTACGACTCCCGCCTTCCCGATAAGATTGGATTGGGGTTACGGTTTCAACCACAAATCGGGAGAGGATAGAAGCGATATATATTTTACTCTCGGGAATCTGTTTTAGTTTTTTGTACAATTACTAATATGCGACATTTTCTCGCCAAAACCACGATTCTTGCCTTGCTACTCTTTGCCTTCCTGCCAGCGGTCATTTTTTCCCTTGAAATCTCGCTCGAGCAAAACAGAGCGGAAAGCGGAACCATCGGCTTTGTGGACATAGACAAGGTTTTTGCCATGTATTCCCTGACGAAAGAGGAAAGAGAAAAATTCAAAAAAGAAGTGAAGAAAAGGCAGGATTTCATCAACCGGAAAAAAGAACAAATAACCCTTCTCGAGAGCGAGATAAATAAACTCGAAAAAGAAAAAAAGATTGCTCTTGCCCTGATTCAAAAACAAAAGGAAGAGATTGCCTTATCAACTCCCACAGCCTTTGAATTTTCAGCGGGCGCCTCAACCTCTACAACCAACGCGCAGGCAAACGGCGCGGCAGTCCCCTCATCCTCCACTGTTTTGAATCAATCCACGACCACCGCGCCCTCCATGGCGGCTGTAAACATCTCCTCTTCCTCACATAAGTCTCCGGAGAAAAAACCTGCCGAACCTGAACCCGAGAACGACAAACCGTCTTCCCCTTCTTCATCAATTCTAATTAACCTGCCCGGCGTGGGAGATGTCCCCATCCCCTCACATAAATTTTCAATCTCGACATCCCCTGCCGAAATCCAGAAGGCGATTGAAGACAAAAAATCCGAAATCCTTGAAATAAAAAGGGAAATAAGCGAATTCAGGGAAAAAGCCGAAAAAGAACTTTCAAATTACGAGAATTATAAAACCCAGCAAATCATTCTTAATATTTACAGGGCAATACGAGAACTCGCCCTCAAAGAAGGCGCAAGCGTGATAATAGACAAAAAATCAATCCTTTTCGGCAACGCCGCAGTGGACCTTACCAGCAAACTCCTGAAAAGATTAGAAGAAAAAGATACCAATGAAAATCAGTGAAATAGCCAGAGTTTTCGATTGTAAATTTTATGGCGCCGACGCCGACATTAACCGCGGCGCCGCTCTCGAGAAAGCCCGCAAGGGAGACATTGCCTATCTTGAAAATGTTAAAAAAGCAGGCCTCTTGAAAAACTGCGCCGCCTCCTGTATAATCCTACCCAGGAACCTGCCTGAGGAAAATCTCCCTGAAAAGTCGGCGGTGATTCTTACTTCCAATCCTAAACTCCTGTTCGCCAGATGTATGAAACTTTTGGAAGAAAAAAAGGAAGTCAAATCAGGTATCGATTCCTCGGCAAAGATATCAAAAAACGCCGAAATTGACAAAACCGCCTGCGTGGGACCTTTTTGCGTTATAGAAGAAAACGCAAAAGTAGGGAAAAATTCAGTGGTAGGCGCCGGTTCCTACATAGGTAAAAACTCAAAAATAGGGGATAATTGCCGCATATATCCAAATGTCGTCATACTGGAAAACTGCGTGATAGAAAACAATGTCATAGTTCACAGCGCTGCTGTCATAGGTTCCGACGGCTTCGGGTATGTCCGCTCGGAAAAAGGACACGAGAAAATTCCGCAAATCGGCAAGGTAATAATAAAAGAGAACGCTGAAATAGGTGCAGGCTGCGCCATAGACAGGGGAGCACTCGATGAAACAGTTATAGGCAAGGGCAGTAAAATAGACAATAATGTTCACATAGCACATAACGTAAAAATAGGGAAAAACTGCCTGGTGCTGGCGCAGGCCGGCATAGCCGGATCCGTAACTGTGAAAGACAATGCAATAATAGGCGGACAAGCAGGTCTTGCAGATCATATAACCATAGGCGAAAACGCCGTAATAATGTCCAAGACCGGCGTCATGTTCGACATAAAAGACAATGCCGTGGTCTTCGGTCATTTCGCCAAGCCGAGAAGAGACGCTCTAAAACATGAGGTTCTTATATCAAAACTTCCGGAAATGTATAAAATCCTAACAAAAATAAAGAAAAGACTTGGCGTATAAAGAATGTTCAGAAGAACTATATCCGCAAAAGTTTCGCTTGAAGGACGCGCCCTTCACACAGGAGAACATTCAAAGGTAACTTTCCTGCCTTCTCCCACCCCTTCGGGAATCAGATTTATTCGCTTTGAAAATGGGGAAAAAAGAATCCTTCCAGCCAACCTGGCAAATGCCGCTGAATCTGTCCGCGGAACAAACCTCAAAAAAAACGGGACTTCCATCCGTACAATCGAGCATATCATGTCGGCAGCTTTCGGGCTTTCTCTGGATGATCTGGACATTGAGATTAGCGCTTCAGAGCCGCCGGCTATGGATGGGTCGGCGAAAGAGTTTGTGTGCGCCCTTCTGAAAGCGGGCATCAGAGAAAAAAGACAGCAGAAAAAAAACCCTTTTTCAATCTCAAAACAATTTGAATTCGTGTCCCGGGAGTCTACCTATAAAGTTTTCCCGTCAGAAAAGTTTTCCGTCCGACTCAGATATTTAAACAAACACCCTTTAATCGGCGTTGAGGAGGCAATTTATTCGGAAGGAGACAATTATTTAAAGGAAATTGCTGGAGCGCGAACATTTTGTTTAATGGACGAAATCGAGTTCCTCCGCGCCAGAGGGCTCGGCAAAGGGGGTTCCTTAAAAAACGTAATCGTGGTTGACTCCGACAAATTCCTGGCGGAAGGAGGCTTGAGATTTACAAACGAACTGGCCCGCCACAAGCTTCTGGACTTTCTCGGCGACCTGAAACTCCTTAACCTGAATTTCAGAAATTTCAGCGTAGAAGCCGAAAGAACGGGACACGAACAAAACATAAAATTCGCGAGAATCCTTTTTGAAAAGTTGGAAACGCAGGAGGATAAATGGAAAAGAGACTACCGCAAGGTAAACCTTTAAGGGTTTTAAGCTGCCAGGAAATCTTAAACATAATACCGCACAGATACCCGTTTCTTCTCGTGGACAAAGTGGAAATATACGAAGAAAACTCTCTTGCGGTTGGGATTAAATGCGTAAGCGCCAACGAACTTTATTTTCACGGACATTTCCCAAAAAAACCGGTGATGCCCGGCGTTTTCATACTCGAGGCGATGGCTCAGACGGCTGCCGCCATGATGCTGCAAAAAGCAGAGCTTGCAAGTAAATTTGCTTATTTTGCGGGAATAAAAAATGCCAGGTTTAAAAAGCAGGTTCTCCCGGGCGACATTTTAAAATTGCACGTAAAAATGCTTAAATTTAAGAGAAAAATAGGAAAGGTTGAAGGCACCGCATTTGTAAACGGAGAAATTGCATCTCAGGCTGAATTGATATTCGCCGTCGATTAACTCTGGATGAAAACATTATGGCTATAAAAATTCACAATACCGCAGTGATAGACAAGCGAGCTGCCATAGGAAAAAATGTGGAAATCGCACCCTATGCAGTCATCGGCGAAAACGTGGTTATAGGAGACGGAACATTCATCGGTCCTCATTCGGTGATAGAACACGCTGTAATAGGCAGAAACAATTACCTCAGCGCTCACGTCTTTATCGGCTTTGCTCCCCAGGATTTCAAATACAAAGGAGAAAGAACAAAAGTTCTTATAGGGGACAATAATATAATTCGCGAGGGGGTGTCCATTCACCGCGGCAGCGCCTCAACCAAAGTCACTATCATAGGCAGCGGCTGCATGTTCATGGCAAACTCTCACGCCGGTCATGATTGCAGAATCGGGAACAATGTGATAATGACCAATTCGGCCGCTGCCGCCGGACATGTGGAAATAGAGGACAACGCAATAATAAGCGGTTTGAGCGCCATTCATCAATTCGTGCGAATAGGCCGGCTTTGCATGATAAGCGGCGGAGCAATGGTAAATCAGGACATCATTCCGTACACCACGGCTCAAGGTGACAGGGCGCGTCCTGTATGTTTGAATGTCGTAGGACTTAAAAGAAACGGGATAAATGCTGAAAGCATACGCTCCATCAAACGCGCCTTCAGAATTCTGTTCTTCGAGAATCTTTCCCTTGAAAAAGCTCTGGCTAAAATAAGAAGCGAAAACCTTTCCCCCGAGGCCCGGCACATAGCCGATTTTTGCGAAAGCTCCCGACGGGGAATAGCAAGACCCACAAAACAGAGGGGCGAAAAATGAGCGATAAAAAAATAGGATTGATAGCCGGAGCCGGTCTTTATCCTCTCTCATTTGCCGAAGAAGCATCTAAAATGGGATACAAGGTCTATGTGGTATCCTTCAAGGGAATAACAAATAGCGGCATTGAAGACATCTCAGAAAAGGTGAAATATTTCAATCTTGGTCAGATAAGTGCGCCAATAAAATTTTTCAGGGAAAATGGCGTAAAGAAAGTTGTCATGGCCGGGAATGTTCCGCATATCTCCATATTCGGAAATCTCTACCCGGATTTGAGAGCCGCAAAAATACTTTTCCGTTTGAAAAGCAAGAGGGCTAACGCCATACTAAATGCAATTTCAGACGAACTTAGAAAAGACGACATAGAACTTGTCAATTCGGCGACTTTCCTGGAAAACCTTCTGCCAAAGCCCGGACTCCTGACCTCCCGCAAACCGTCAAAAAAACAAGTGGCGGACATAGAGTTCGGCTGGAAAATAGCGAAGCAAATAGCCGAAATGGACATAGGACTGACAGTGGTTGTAAAGGAAAAGACCATAATTTCAGTGGAGGCGCTTGAGGGAACGGATGAATGTATAAAAAGGGCGGGACAAATCTTTAAGCGAAATTCTCAAAACCCTGAAAACCTTGTCGTCGTGAAGGTGGCGCGCCCGCGTCAGGACATGCGTTTTGACCTGCCGGTCGTCGGCGCCAAAACCATAGAAAGCATGATTTCGGCAAACGCGACTCTCCTCGCCATCGAAGCCTACAAAACCCTCATACTTGAAAAACCTAAATTCCTGAAAAAAGCGAATGAAAACAGAATATCAGTTCTGGCCGTAAATCCCGCCGTAATGATTTTTCGGCGCGGGTGCTCAATATAAATCACAGGTTCTGGCACAACCCGCGCTACGCGTAAGCGGAGTGAAACGCATACTACTTTTTTAACACCGATTTTAACGTCAAAAGAGAAATTAAGAC
>CALEIX010000179.1 GCA_937898825.1 uncultured Elusimicrobia bacterium
CCCCTAAACATTCCTTTCGCCGCCGCTTTGTCAAATGTCAAAAAAAAATATCCCGGCAAGAAAGTAATCGGGTTTCATCACGATTTTTATTGGGAAAGAACAATTTACAATCCCACCTGCCTGGCCGCTAAAAAATACCTTTCAAGATACTTTCCCCCAAAAAACATTGACCGGCATATAACCATAAATTCACTCGCAAAGCGTCAGCTTATCAAAAAAAAGAAAATAAAATCTTTCATTTTTCAAAATTACTTCGATTTTTCGCAAATAAATCCCTCAAAAATCTCAAACTTAAGAAGGGAACTTAAAATTGCCAAAGACTCTGTTGTTTTCCTCCATGCGACAAGAATAGTGGAAAGAAAAGCGATTGAACTAGCGATAGATTCATTGGAAAAAATCAAGGAGGAACTTACAAGATTTTCCGGCAAAAACCTGTACAACGGCAAGAAAATTTCCAAAAATACCAAAGTGTATCTCCTGTTTCCCGGTTTGATAGAGGAAAAAAATTATTATCTCAAAATTAAAGAACGCCTTAAAAATTCTCCTTTGAAAAGTATATTCTGCGAAAAGCTCTGCCGACGGTATTCCTTTTGGGATTTCTACCACGTGGCCGACGCCGTAACCTACACAAGCGTGAAGGAAGGCTGGGGCAACCAGCTTATAGAAGCGCTTGCCCTAAAAAAGCCCGTTTTAATTTTCGAATATCCCGTATTCAGAAGCGACATAAAAAAATTCGGCTTTAAACTTGTTTCCCTCGGCAGCAGGTTTTACCCCGCCCGTAAATTGCGGAAAGTGCCGGCATCAAAAATCAACAAAGCCGCTGAAAAAATGCTTGAAATACTGGCGAATAAAAAACTTTATCGTCAAACGACCGAACACAATTACAAAATCGCTCTTAAAAATCTCTCCATACCGGCACTTCAAAAAGACATCCAGCATTTTTTCAAAATTTAATTCTATTGACATATCTGACCTCTTTATAAAAACCGTAATTTTATAATATAATCCAAGTTATGCACATAAACAGAATCACGGCAGTTGCAATTTGTTTTCTGTATATCTTCGCTTCAGGCAAAGAAGAACTTGAAGCAAAATGTCTTCCGATACCAAATCTGATTGGGAAAATACCACAATCATCCCAAAAGATAAAATACGAATACATCTGCGAGGATTCTCCCGACTGCAGCGTCAAAAAAACCGCCGCTTGCCTTACCAATAAAAAGTCTTCAACTACAAAGAGGAATATACCAGTGGAATATTTAAATATCATGACGAAAAACAAGCAGTCATGCAAACCTATAACTGAAACATGGAAAGAGCATTTGAAAGCACGCCATGTTACTTTGCCACCAGAAACGGCAGGAAACGGCGATATTGTTTTTGCCGTCGGAGGTTGCGGCGTGCCAAACCCGCAGCGTATTTTACTTTACAATAAAAAAGGCAAAATCAAGTACGCACGCATAAGGGTTCTCTGGCATCTTGGTTCAAAAGTGAAATCCCAAAATATCAACGGCATTATCATTAAGGTGTCACCTGCAGACAAACTTGGTTGTAGAGGCTGGAAAAACGGTATGTGCACGTACTCAGCCAAATTTGGAATAAATAAAAAAAAGATTACCTTAAAACCCGACCAAATTTTTAAAGGAGAAAATTTTATATTGAAATACCTAAATTCGGTTTTTGCGGAAAACATTGAAATAGAGGATTTTATAAATTATCTGGATTACGAAATATATTTTTTAAAGATAAAACCAGAACCGTTTAAAAAGAAAAAACGGAAAATCTAACGGTGTGTTTACAAAAAGACGGCATTTGACACTTCTTATAAGTTGAAATCTACCAAAACGAGAAGCAAAAAACTTCATTGGGGTTTTAGCCAAAAAATTTCAAAAGGCTTCATTTCAAAATTCCTGAGTTTTACTTCTTTGCCGGAGATTATGTCCTTTGCCAGAGAACGTCTTAAAATTTTAAAAACTTGATTTCTAACTTTAATTTTTCTCGCCGTAATATTGCCGACACAAAATACCTTTGAATTCTTATATTCTCTGGCAAGAGCAAATGCTTTTTTCCCTATATTGAAAACTTTTTGCGAGCCATCCGGATGAAAAGCTATTTCCGTCTTTCTGGCTCTGAGCAGCTCAGCGTATCTCTCATAAACTGTTTTTCTTAAACTTTCCTCCATGCACATTTCCTTTTCAAAAAGTTTGAAATCCAATTTTTGCCTGTTTATCGCCCTTTTTTGCCCGGTTCTTTCTACTCCCTCCGGGTAATTCTGTGAACCTATAAAACTATGAATATATATTCCGGGCACTCCTTTCAACGAAAGCATAATAAACTGAGAAACCATAAATCTCGCAGCTTTTTCCCACAGGGAAGCAGTGTTGGGGTTTATTAAGTTTATATATGATATATTTAATTCATAGGGAGATTCGGAACCGTCGGGATTTTTCTTATAGGAAACATATCCTCCCCTATTAAGAGTTTTTTTGACCATAAAATCAATTTCCGAATCTTTCACTAAACCCGAAAGAGGTCTCACCCCAACGCCATCGTGCGAAGCCGTAAAATTAAAAAAATACTCACCCTTTTTCAGCTGAACAAGAGACTTGAGCCACTTATTAAAAAGGGAAATATCCTCCCGAATCAGGGCGTGGGCCAAAAGCGGCGGAAGTGGAAACTGGTAAACCATGTGCGCTTCGTCCCCTTCTCCAAAATAAGAAATATTCTCCCTGTGAGGCACATTCGTTTCGGTTATAATCAAAGCGCCTATTTTTAACTCATTCAAAAGAGCCCTCAAGAATTTAACATACAAATGAGTTTTCTCAAGATGTATGCATTTAGTACCGTTTTCCTTCCATAAATACGCTATGGCATCAAGCCTTATAATTCTGGCCCCTCTGGATAAATAAAACAGGAAAACATCGGTCATTTCAATAAAGACCTCAGGATTTTTGAAATTTAAATCTATTTGATCGGCGCTAAAGGTCGTCCACACCTTTACTCTTTCGTTGTTTTTTCCCACAAACTCTGACAGAAGAGGATGGCTCCGGGGCCTGACAACCATAGATACATCGCAATTTCTGTCCGCTCTTATAAAATAATCGCAAAACTTTCTGTTACCGGAGAGATAGCCCTTAAACCACTCGCTTTTGGCGGAAACATGGTTTAGAACAAAATCAAACATTAAATTAAAACTCTTCCCCACACGGGAAATATCTCTCCAATCTCCAAGCTTTTTATTGACCTTTCTGTAATCAATAACAGAAAACCCATCGTCCGAAGAATACGGAAAAAATGGAAGTATATGAACATAGCTCACAATACCCGAAGCATACCGCTTAAGAAAACTGAATAACGCTTTCAACGGCTTTTGAGTTCTCGAAAAAAAATTGTCGCCGTACAAAATTAACACGACATCTTTGTGCGAAAGAGGCGCGGTTTGCTTTACAAACCTGTATTTTTTCGCATTTGCCAATATTTTGCTGTAAATTATATCGTATTGATCCGGAAATATTTTTTTTAGAATTTTAACGCTCTTTTTTTGTCGCATTAAAAGGCATCCAGGTTTTCAAATTCGGACTTTCTTTTCGGCGTTAACAACTCCTTGTTCTCGCGATAACATCCGAATATGCCTTTGGGCCATCCAAAACCAATTTTGGCAACAGTCTCTATATCATATTCGGAAACCATTATTTCGGAAGCCAAAATTTTAGCTTCTTCCAAAACGGGGGAAAAAATGCTTGCAAAAATTTCTTCATCGGATGCTTTTCTCAATCCCAGATACTGAATTATATTTGCAAGTATCGGATTTTCTCCGATTCTCGAACCATCTTCATAAATGTAAATCCCTACTGTGGAGGATTTGCCAAGTTGTCCGTATTGCACAAGTTTAGTATGCACCCGTGAAGGCTCCAACCTCGGCGGTTTTCCAAGCATTTCATATATCTTAAGAGCAGCGCTATAGGTTTTATCCAGACCCAAAAAATCGATCAATTCAAAGGGGCCCATTTTAGCACCACTTATTCGTGTAAACGCAAAATCTATGTCCCTTGGAAAGCCCTTGCCGGCAGCAAGCACATTGAAAGCTGCGATAAAATACGCCTGCAATAATCTGTGTGCTATTGCCCCGGGATTGTCTCTGACTACAACTGGCTTCTTGCCAAGTTTTTCAAGAAATTGCTCAGTCACTTCAACAGCTTCATCTCTGGCGTTTTCAGTTCTTACAATTTCAACCAATTTATTTTTTGCGGCGGGTTTCATAAAATTAAGCCCGAGGCACCTTTCTGGCGCGATATCCAAAATTTCGAGAGAATTTCCCACAAGATTAGTCCCGGTGTTAAGAGCAATAATGCATCCGGGTTCTACGATCTTTTTAAGTCTATTGAAATAAATCTTTCTCTCATCCATCTCCCGGTTTATAGTTTCGATTACAATATCTGCTCCCTTAAAAAGGGAAATGTCCTGGATAAGCTCTATGCTAGAAAGCAAAGATTCTTTTCCCTCTTCTTCAAACTTCCATTTTAATTTCGCCATACAAATGGAGAGTCGGTCCTTAAAATCATCGTATACTCTTATTTGAAACCCATTCAAAAGAAGCACCCCGGCCAACTCCGTGCCTGTGGTGCCCGCGCCAAGTAAACCTACTGCTTCAATAACCATACATTCCCCTTTTTTTCAAACTTTTACATTTTCTATCCGGACTATGCCATTTTTGTTCAAAATTATCCTTATCCTGTCATAATTTACAACATCGCTTCCGCCAAGCTTATATATATATTTTATCACTACATTAACATGGTAGACCCTGGCGCACGCAACGGATTTTATCTCGCCCGTTTTCAAATCCATATACTTTTCTTCAACATAGGGATCATCCGCATTGAGAGGATATTTGCTTATATTAAACCGCATGATATCCTTTATGCTTTTTTTCTCTTCATGAAACTTAAATATCATTTCCGGGAAAAATTTCACATTTTTTTCATACTTAAAAATCTCCTCCGGTTTTCCTTCTTCGTCTATAGAGGTTATGTTGTCTATATTTCTCACACGCAAAATATCTGATGGCATTGAAGAAGCAGGAAGAAAGGTAAAAGCCTCTTTAAGCACACCTATTTTCTTGTTGTTGTTTGCAGGATCAAGAATTTCAAGCCGTCTGTCAGAAAACCATTTTGTCATGCGCTTTGAAAACCAGACTTTAAGCCAATCTTTTATTCTGTCCTTAAAGATATAACTTACAACCACCAGGACTATGAAAGGTATGCTATTGATTTGATACTTTTTTTGGGCATATATAGTGACTATAACCGCAAAAAGCATCGCCACGCCAGCAGCTAATCCAAAGAAAACCTGATACACCCCTTCCCATTCTGAAACCTTTGTCTTCAAGTACAAAGCACTTGAAATGAATTTCTTAAGCGCGCTTCTTCTAAAAGTGAAAATTTCATTCTCACCGTCTTCCTTGATATATGAAAGATAATTATTCCTGCGCCTGAAGTTATTCTCCCATCTTATGGCCCCGACCAGACGTTGCATTTCCTCGCGAAACTCTTTTTTTCTTCCTGACTTTTCAAGAGCGTATAAAATTGAAGTAAGATTTTCCTCGCATATGATACTGATATATTCTTCAAAAAAGGAAAAGGCATCCCTTATTCTGCAGGGCACCACAGGGCTTGAAATCCTTTGCTTCAGTTCACCTATTTTCTTCCTGAAAAATTCTAATTCATCCAAAAGCCTTTTAAGATTTTCGCTAAGCATTCTCCCTTCAGCGCCCGCCGCGCCCTTCTTAACTTCCTCTATAAAAAAACTATTGTATCCCTTTATATAATCTCTGCTCGCACAGCCCAGCAGTTTGATTTCATTATAAACCTCTTCTTCACGAGAGGTTGTCGCACTTCCACTTTGAATGGCAGCAATTCCTTTTTTTATCTTATTATATGGCGAGTTCTCAGTTCTTTCGTCGCATATCTTATCAAGGTCCATCGGCGGCGTCTTAAAACGTATGAAATTCTGAAGATTATTGTAAAAGTCAGTTTTGCTGTATGTTCTCTGATTTATATTCAACGCGCTCGGAACAAAAAAGTATGTTTCAATTTCGTAAGAGCTCTTACGCGGCGCCTCCAGCTCTATATCCAGCTTAACCTCAAATCGCTGACTATCGTGGAACCTTATATCTGAGTCCAGAAATTCTACGCTCTCCTCAAAAATACTCATAATCCTTTATCTGGATGGAATTTTTTATGGGCGGACTTAATCGCCGATTTTTGCAAGTGCGCGTAAATTTGTGTGGTATTAAGGCTTGCATGGCCCAGCATCTCCTGAAGGGATCTTAAATCGGCTCCTCCTTCCAGAAGATGGGAGGCGAAGGTATGCCTGAAAATATGGGGATGTATATCTGCTCTAACTCCGGCAAGTCTGGCAAGTTTTTTCACATCTTTCCACGCGCTTATTCGACTCAACTTCTTTCCGAATTTAGAGACGAACAACTCGCTGGATACGTTTTTGCCCGAAAACCTCATATACCTTGCTTCGATGTATTTCCTTAAAGCCTCACAGGCATTTTCATTTACCGGCACTATTCTCTCTTTCGCTCCCTTGCCGAAAATTCTTATCCACCGCCTATTTAAGTTCACGGATTCAAGTCTCAAACTTAAAAGCTCGGATACCCTCATACCGCAGGCATAAAGCAATTCCAGAATCGTTTGAGTTCTTATCATCCAGAATTTCTCCCTGGACGGAAAATTTAATAACTCCTGCATTTCTGATTTTGAAAGAAATTTAGGCAGGTGCGCAGCTAAGCGTGGACTCTTGAAATTTTTCATGGGATTGCTTTTTACTCTGCCTTCAAGCACAAGAAATTTGTAGAACGCTTTTAAAGACTCAACCTTTCTGAATACTGTTGAGGATTTGAGTTTTCCTCGTGAACGCAAAGTCCATAAGTATTTTTCAATTTCTTTCGATGTGGCAGAAAGCGGGTCTGTTCTATCAAGGGCGCAATAATTTATAAACAGTCTGGCATCCGCGCAATAACCAATACAAGTATTTCTGGAAAACCCCCTTTCGATAGAAAGGTATCTGTAAAAGCACTTCACTATTTCACTCATTGCATAAAGCTATTTTCTGGTTTTTTCCTTTTTTTCTGCCTTTTCATTGCTCGCGCCGGGATTAAGGAATTTTTCTCTTAGATTATTTTCAATTTCCACCGCAACCTGCCGATTGCT
>CALEIX010000180.1 GCA_937898825.1 uncultured Elusimicrobia bacterium
AGATTGAGTTCGACCGCGCGATTCTGGCAAGCGGTTCAAGCCCATTTTATCCCGAACCTTTTTCATCTATTAAAGACGCTCTGACCGACTCGGATAAAATCTTTGACATTGAGAACTATCCACAAAAACTCGGCATAATAGGCGCAGGTGTTATAGGGCTTGAAATGGCATGTTTTTTCAACGCTTTGGGAACAGAAGTTTCCATAATAGAGATTTTACCGAACATGCTTCCATATGAAGATGAACAAATAGTCAGAATTCTTAAAAACTCTCTTGAAAAAAGGGGAGTTAAATTTCACTTCTCAACTCGCAGCAGAGAGATAAAAACCGGGGGAAAAGGTAAAATCATTGTTCTTGAAAGCGGCGAAAAGATAGAGGCGGATGAGATTCTAATTGCAGCAGGCAGAAAAGCAAATTTAGCAGGTTTGAATTTGGAAAAGGCACAAATAAAATCTGGGAAATGGATAACCGTAAATGCCAACCTTCAAACCTCAAATCCAAATATCTACGCCGTAGGTGACATAAACGGCATATCGCTTTTGGCTCACAGCGCGGAAAGACAGGGTGAAATCGCCGCCAAGAATATAATGGGAGGAAACGAAACTTTCAACCCTCTTATCGTGCCGAAATGCGTTTACACCTGGCCGGAAATAGCCAGTGTCGGGATGACAAAAAAAGAAATTGAAAAAAAAGGTGTGAATGTAAAATTTAAAAGAGCGTATTTTCAAAGTTTGTCAAGAGCCATCGCCTCAGGCAGTCCGGAAGGGATGTGTCAAATAATAACGGATGAAACAGGCGCCATTCTTGGCGCGCAAATTGTAGGAGGACCGGCCACGGAAATAATTCACACACTTGCGCTGGCAGTTAGATTCAAGATGAAGATGGAAGATCTAAAATCCGTTATTTACGCCCATCCCACCATGAGTGAGATAATAAAAGAAGCTATTAACAGATAAGCATGCGCTCTCCCGCACAGCAGTTCTTAGACAACGCCCTTCTCTCTCCGACGTGATAAAGCAGTTAATCACCTGCAGCGGGATTTGACGCGTCCAGGGAGATTTTCCCGCAATTTACACTATACATTAATCAACTCCAATTTTTGACCAGGCACCGTTTTTTTTGTTATAAAGTTTTTATGGCGCTTAAACGGAGGAAGAATGACTGCTCCTAAAACCATCAAAAAAACCCCTCTTAATGAAGTCTGCCGAAAATACGGCGGCAAAATGGTTGACTTTTACGGCTGGCAGCTGCCCATGCAATTTGAAGGTATATTAAAGGAACACGAAGCAGTGAGAAATTCAGCCGGAATTTTTGATGTCTCCCATATGGGTCAAATTTTTGTCACAGGGGCCAATGCATTTAAATTAGTGCAGAAAATAAACACAAACGATTTCAGGAAAGCCACCATCGGAAGAGGATTGTATTCGCACATGCTTAATCAAGAGGGAGGAATTATAGATGACGTCATCTGTTTTTGCCTCGCGTTAAACCGGTACCTGATAATAACGAACGCCGCTACCACCGAAAAGGATTTTGAATGGATAAAGAAAAAAGCGGACAAAATGAATTTGAAAGTGGAAAATAAAAGCGGGCAGTTTGCGATGGTGGCGATCCAGGGTCCTAATGCTCCGCAAATCGTGAAAAAATTCAAGCCGGAAACCGAAAACATGGTAAGGTTCAGGATCCTTGAGACGGAATTCAAAGGAGAGAAAATATTCATAAGCAGAACCGGCTACACAGGCGAAGACGGTTTTGAAATAATCGCTTCGAATTCAGTTATAGCGGAAGTATGGGAAGAGATTATGCAATTAGGTCAGGCATACTCCATAAAGCCCTGCGGGCTGGGAGCAAGAGACACTTTGAGACTCGAGGCGGGATATCTCCTGTATGGTCAGGACATAGATGATAAACACACAAGTCTTCAAGCAAACTGCGGCTGGGTTGTTTGTTTTACCAAGGGAAGTTTTATAGGCAAAGGCATTCTGGAAAAACAGAAGAAAGAAGGTATCAAGCGGAAACTTGCCGGAATAGTTCTCAAGGAAAGAGGCGTCCCGAGAAGCGGTTGCAAGGTTTATCTTGAAGGAGAAGAAATAGGAAACCTTACAAGCGCTACTTTTTCCCCCACCCTTAAAAAAGGGATTGGCATGGGATATTTTAACAACACGGGGCTGAAACCCGGTCGGGAAATAGAGGTTGAAATACATTCGCGAAAAATCAAGGGCGAAATCTGCAAAGTTCCGTTTTACAAGGGAACGGCTTTCGCCAATTAAGCCCTTGTTTTAAGGAGAAAATATGCCAAACGCAGAAGAAGTAAAATACACCAAAACCCATGAATGGGTGCACGTGGAAGGTGAAATTGCTGTCATCGGCGTTTCAGAACATGCTCAAAGCGAAATGGGAGACATTGTTTTTGTGGAACTCCCAAAACTCGGGCAAAACCTTGAGAAAGAAAAACCCTGCGCTGTGATAGAATCCGTCAAATCAGCTTTCGATGTATATTCTCCGCTAAGCGGAGAGGTAACCGAAGTCAATGAAAATTTAAATTCGGACCCCGCTTTGATAAACAGTTCTCCCCTTGAGAACGGCTGGATATTCAAGGTAAAGATTTCAAATCCGGATGAACTCAACGAACTGATGAATCTCGAAAAATACCGGGAATTTGTAAAGCAAAACGCTTAAAACTGCAAAACAGCGTTTAAAATCCGGCATTAAAAGCGGCAAATCGCAAGATCTTTTTGACTTGCAGGAAAGGTCTTACCAGGGAGCAGCGCATGTACAGTGCCAACACAAAAGAAGACCAAACATCCATGCTCAAAGAAATAGGCGTCTCTTCATTCGAAGAACTTATTCGGCAGATCCCGGAGAAATTCCTGAATCCCGCATTTAAATTTAATGACAAAGCATTGGATGAAATGCAGATTCTCAAAAGGTTCGAGGAACTCGCTTCTAAAAACACTCCGCCTCTGAATTTCGTCGGAGCAGGAGCCTACGAAAGATATGTGCCCGCTGCGGTGAAATACATATCCCAGCGCGGCGAGTTCTTAACCGCATACACGCCATATCAGGCGGAAGCAAGCCAGGGCCTTCTTCAAACGATTTACGAATATCAAAGTCTTGTGTGCGCGCTTTTCGAGATGGATGTGTCAAATGCCTCTCTCTACGACGGAGCCACATCTCTGGCGGAGGCGGTCAAAGCCGCGGTGAGAATAACTGGCAAAAAAGAGATAATCTGCTCAAACCTGCTAAACCCCGAATATGAAAAAACCATAAGGACTTACGTCAATGGCAGCTGTTTAATCACGAAATTAAATTCGCCCAACGGGGTATGTGAAACGAATACCCTCAATGAAAAATTAGAATCAGGCAACATCGCCTGCGTGATAGTTCAGAATCCCAATTTCCTCGGAATAATAGAAGACATGCCGAAAATATCCGAAATAACGCGTTCAAAAGGCGTTCTTTTTATCGCCTGCGCGGATCCCGTTAGCCTTGGTCTCCTCAAGCCGCCAGGTGCATACGAAGCCGATTTCGCCGTCGGAGAAGGGCAAAGTCTGGGACTTCCGCTGAATTTCGGCGGGCCCTACCTTGGAATTTTTACATGCAAAAAAAAATACCTGCGCCAGATGCCCGGACGGATAGTCGGAATGACAAAAGACAAAGAAGGCAAAAGGGGGTTCGTACTGACCATTCAGGCTCGCGAACAACACATTAGAAGAAACAGGGCGTCTTCCAACATATGCTCAAACGAAGCTCTTTGCGCCTTAATGGCGGGAATATATTTGACTTTGCTCGGGCCCAAGGGATTAAGGGAACTTGCTCTTTTAAACCACAATAACGCCCTTGCCGCACTGGATAAACTGACTAAAAACCAAAAAATCAAATTGAGGTTTGCTCGTCCCTTTTTCAATGAATTTGTCGTTGACCTCGGCACCGAAACCTCGCTGCTCAGGAAGAAAATATTAAAAGAGGAAAATATAGACATCGGGCTGCCTCTTGGTTTTATGGGCGAAGAATTCAGAAATTGCCTCCTTGTATGCGCCACCGAAACCAAAAACGAGGAGGATTTCGAAAGGCTCGCCGGGGCGCTGGAGAAAAACCTATGATTGAGAATGATTCAAAACTCAGCATAGAAAAATCCGCCAGCGGAAGAAGAGCGCTTGTCTTTAACGCCAGGAATAAAAACGGGATAAAAATACCCCAACATCTACTCAGGGACACCGAACCGCTCCTGCCTGAACTTTCTGAGCTTGAGGTTATCCGACACTACACTTTGCTTTCCCATAAAAATTTTTCGCTGGACGCAAACTTTTACCCTCTGGGCTCCTGCACGATGAAATACAATCCGAGAATCAACGAAATTGTCTCTTCGCTTAAAAACTTCGAGGACCTTCATCCTCTCTCCGACGATGCCTGCGCCCAGGGCACGCTTGAACTGTTATATCACTTAGAAAAGGCGCTATGCGAGATATGCGCTATGGACGCCACTACCCTGACGCCGGCCGCCGGCGCCCACGGAGAATTCACAGGGGCGGCAATAGTAAAAGCATACTTTGAAAACAAGGGAGAAAAGCAAAGGGTGCAAATCGTTATACCCGATTCAGCGCACGGGACCAACCCCGCCACATCCTCCATGTTAGGCTTTGAAACTGTGGAAATAAAATCCAATGAAAAGGGGCAAATAGACATTGAAACCCTGAAAAAAGCGCTGTCTGAACGAACCGCCATGCTAATGCTGACCATTCCGAACACGCTCGGTATATTTGAGGCCGATATAGAAAAGATAGTAAGTATCGCGCATAACTCAGGGGTTGTGGTTTACATGGACGGCGCTAATATGAACGCGCTGATAGGCATTTTGAAACCGGGTGACATGGGAATAGATTTAATGCATTTAAACATGCACAAAACCTTTTCCACCCCTCACGGTGGCGGAGGACCCGGGGCCGGAGCCATATGTGTGAAAAAATACCTTGAACCCTTTCTTCCAGTGCCAAGGGTAATAAAAGAAAAAGGCATGTTCAGAACAAAATCGGACTGCCCCTTGAGCATCGGGAAAATTAAATCTTTCTTCGGCAATACGGCGGTTTTGATAAAATCCTACGCTTACATTCTCTCTCATTCAAACGACAGCCTTTCAGAGATATCTAAAAACGCCATTATCAACGCCAATTATCTGCTGAAAAAACTCGGGAAACTTTATCCTCCGCACAACAGGGAGTATTGCATGCATGAATGCGTTCTGTCCTGCCCGGAAGAACTTTTGAAAAACCAGGTGAGAACTCTGGATGTAGCCAAGCGTCTGCTCGACTTCGGCCTCCACGCCCCGACAGTCTATTTCCCCTTAATAGTGAAAGAAGCGCTCATGATAGAACCCACCGAAACGGAATCAAAAGAAACTTTAGACGCTTTTATTCAGGCCATGCAAAAGATATACGAGGAAGGAAAATATCATCCTGAAACTCTGAAAAAAGCACCGATTAACCTCGCAACTAAAAGAATGGATGAAACTTTCGCGGCCAGAAACCCCGACCTGCGCTGGGAAAGCAAGAAAACATGCTCCTCAAAGGTCTGATTATAGAGACTCCCCCACTGGATATTTACGCTCAAATGGCGGCAGACGAGTATTTTTGCGAGACGATGCCCCGCAAATACCTGCTTCGCTTCTATAACTGGCAATCAGGCGGCGTCACTTTTGGATATTCGCAAAGATATTCTACCGTTATAACAAGATTAAAGAAAGAAAAAAAAGAAGGTCTTCCGCCTGTCAGAAGACCCACCGGAGGCGGTATAGTTTATCACGAAAACGATTTAACTTTTTCTTTTATATTTCACTACCCATGTGTCACCTTCAATCCCAGAAGGATTTATTTCCTTCTTCACAACGCCATAAAACGAGAATATGGAAAAAGCGTTCTCAATTTCGACATCTCAAGCGACAAAACTGAAAATTACAATACTAATTTTCCGGCTATGGAATGCTTTAAAAAACCGGTCGAAATGGATTTGCTATCTGAAGGAAAAAAAGCGCTTGGCGGCGCTTTGAGAAAATTTGCGGATTACATGCTTTACCAGGCTTCGCTCCAGACTGCGGAGGTGAGAAAAAACGCCGATTTTCACAAGAAAACTATTGCCAAAGCCTTTGCAAATGAGTTTAATATAATATGGGAAGAAAAAAAGATGGCCGGTGAAGAGATGGAAAAAGTTCTGCAGATCAAAGAAATGAAATATATGACCAAATCCTGGAACAGGCGCATATAGGAGGAATTATGGTAGCCTTTGTTTTATGCAAGTTGATTGCGGGGCTGGAGCAAAAGGCCCTTCAGGAAATAAAAAATATCAGAGGGATTAAAGAGGTCTATCTTACTTTCGGAGGGTGGGACGCGATACTTATGGCGGAGGCTGACACTATTGATAAACTAAGTTCTCTTCTTGTCCGGGAAATAAGAGGTATTCACGGCGTTCAGTCCACAGAAACTCTGGTGACGACCAATCTTTAAGGGGGGGCAATGGAACCGGCATCCACAAAAACAATACTCATAGTGGACGACGATGATAGTATACGCGATTTTCTTGAATTCGTCGTAAAGAAGGAAGGCTTTAAAACCGAAAAAGCGGAAGACGGGGAAATCGCGCTTAAAAAAGCTGAAGAACTCCATCCCGACTTAATACTTCTTGACCTGATGCTGCCAAAGCTTGGAGGATTTGAAATTTTAAAGGAACTTCAAGCCAGCGACGCGGCGTATACGCCGGTAGTAATCATAACCGGCAAATACATGGATAGGACCACCAGCGAATTGATAAGGCAGGAACCCAATGTCTATGATTTCCTTGAAAAACCGATAAAGCCACAGGTCCTCGTTGCCCTTCTTCACAAAACCCTCAATACCGAACCAGTGAGAAAAAAATAATTTCTGTTCAATGAAACGCAAAGCGGAAGACCCCGTTAGAAAACCAGGCTTTCTCACGAAGGCAGGCAGCAATGTTAAAGCGCCGCCCTCAATGGAAATACCTTCCGGCTTAGGAACCCCGAAAATATTTTCCGACGCAGGTAATTTACTTTTAACGACGGTCCTGGTAATCGCCGCCATTAACTTATTCTCCTTAGTGGACGCCTCCTTTAGAATTTCCTCCTACCGCAAAAACGCTCTTCTCTATGCGAAATGGTCAAGCAAACCAGATTTAAAAAAGCAATTTTTTGAAGAAAGTTATTTGAGAAAGGTTTGCAAACTGGAGAAACTTTACAAAAGCGGAAAAATATCCAAGCAAGAATTCGAAAAAGAACGCCAAAAGGAATTGCTCCTTAAAAAGTTCAGAATAAGCGAAATGCCTGAAAAATACGCTTATTACTGGTATAAAAAATGCCTTCTGTTTCCGAGACTCTGTCCCCCCGAGGTTAAAAAGAAAATTGTTTCTGCCAGAAAAAATTATCTCGAAAAGTTAAAAATTGAAGAGATGAAGAGCAAGGATTACATAATTGATTAAGACCTTTCTTTCAATAATCTTTTTCCCCTTTATATGCGCGATTTTCTGGGAAACTTTCCGGGTTTTCATTAATTTAATCCGGGAAATAAAAATAAGCCTTCCGTTCACGGCGGGATTTTTCGCATACGCTCCTTTCCACAAATACATGTCCAACAACAGCCGCGTCTACGTCCTGTCGCACGAACTGAGCCATGCCCTTGCGGCTTTTTTTCAGGGAGTCAAGGTCAGGAAGATAGCCGTGCGAAAACGCTCCGGGTACGTTTCCCTCAGCAGAATCAACACCATTATCATTCTTTCCCCTTACTTCCTGCCTTTCTACGTTCTTGTCATCGGTTTGCTTTACATTCTGCTGTCACTTTTCTGGAAAATATCCCCCTATGAATGGCTTTTTGTTCTCCTTTCCGGTTTTTTCACTTCTTTCCACATAGCCAACACAATGGAAATAATTTTCACAGGGCCTTTGCAAAAAGACATTCAAAAAGCCGGAGGAAGAGTTTTTTCAATATCCTTAATCACAATTCTTAATTGCTTTGTCATTCTTGCCATTCTAAAAATAATCTACCCCGATTTCGTGCTTTTGAAACCCTATTTTTTACAAATAAAAACAACTTCCGTCAGGATAATTCGTTTTGCTTGGAATTTAGTCACTTACCTTTATAATACTGCTAAAATATATATTGGATGAAAAAACGGATAATCCAGAAAATACTTCCCCGCATCATTATATTTTTCTTCATAACAGTCGTTATGCTTGCTGTCACGGGATATATCATCGTAAGCAGGATGTTCAATCCTCAGGCAGTCAGGGCAGTAATATTCAATCAATTGCAGGAAACCTTCAAGAGACCTCTTACCATAAGAGATACCGAGTTTTCGCTCACTGGAAAAATCAGAATCACAGACTTACGCGTATTTTCACTTCCGGACGAACCAAAGGGCAACTTTCTGGAAGCCAGGGTAATATACGCAGTTTACGACTGGACAAGTCTGCTCACAAAAAAAATATCCATTAACAAACTTTATTTCGAATCTCCAAAAATAAACCTTATCAAGAAAAAAGACGGTTCCTGGAACTTTGCCAGTATGTTTCGCGGTAAAAGCCGCAAACGTATCTCCGCCATAAAAAAAACCAGGATAAAAAATGCCTTTATCAAACTGGAAAACTTGCGTTCCGGCATAAAACATGTTTTCTCCGGAGTGAATTTCGAAATCTCAGACTTTGCGCCATATCTTGAATCCCCTTTCCATCTTTCAGCCAGATTAAAAGTAAGCGGCAAAAGGAAAATAAAGGGAGATTTTGACATAGAAGGAGGGGTTAACTTTGCCGATTTTAACTGGAAAAACGCGTACCTAAAAAACGTCCGCCTGAAATCCGAGTTCATGGGGTATCCTCTCAAACTCAAACTAAATCTGGAAAACTTCAGGAATCCCTGCTTAAGGATTAAATTGGACACGCCCGGCCTTACCTGGGCCGCCTTAAAAAAATTCCTGCAGAAACCGGCAAAAATCAACATGCCGCCAGCAATGACTGAAATAAACCTAAAATTCGACACGGAAAAAAAAGAAGTCTCTGTGCTTTCGGCAAACATTCAAAGCAAAGACATAAACATAAGTTTTAACGGCGACCTGGTCATTTCGACTTCAGCCCTCAATTACTCCATCACCGCCTTTTCAAGACCTTTTTCGCTGCGGGAAATAAACAGAATATTCCCGGATTGTCCGGTTAGAAATCTCGCCGGAAAGGGACAATTTAAAATAAAAGTGGTCAAAAACGGCGATAAGATAAATTTCAGCAGGATTTTTGCCAATGCCGACGATGTAAGTTTCGTCTACAACAATATCAGGTTGGAGAAATTGAACACCACCGCTTTGATTCTGGAAAATATGGAAAAGAGTAAATTCAATCTCAAGATTGGGAAAGCCGTTGTATCACAAAATACATTTTTGGACACGTCAGTTAACGCGAGAATAAGAAAAAACCTGCTTCGCCTGGACCTGTCAAGCAACTGGAAAGGCAAACCCATGAAAATGCTGCTTGAAATCGATAGGCCCTTTTCAAACAAAAAAAACCTGAATCTGAACGTATTTTCCGGAGAAATGGACATAGGCCCAATGAACAATGTGCTCAAGAACATTGCGCAAGCAACACGTTTCAATTCCTCAAAAAAATCCTATAAGCAATTTTCCAGCATAAAGTGGGTCAATAAAGTCCGCAATTCCATACCTTCGGGATACGCCGGAATAAATTTAAACTTTAAATTCACCGACGTCAAGCATGAATACTTCAAAAGCCGGCAATTATGTCTTTCTGCCAAACTCAGAAATTTTTCAGGGGATATATCCAAAGTGAAAGGAAATGTTGCGATAAAATCCGAAAACGGAAATTTTTTCAAAGTGGAAGAAAACTCCAGGAAAAACAGAATTTACAAAATTATATCCCTTCCAATACTTATAATGTATAAAATGAACCGTTTCAGTGCTCTCAAAATAGGGGTTACCTTGAAAGATATTTTTTTCAACTCCATAGGTGCGGAATACTCGCTTGACATGGGAAAAATCCACATAAAGAATTTTTATATGGACGGAAAGGAATTTTCTGCATATTCCACCGGAGATTTGAACCTCATCAAGGAGACTATCAACTTAAAAGTTTATACAATATCTAATAAACGTTATGCGATGGGCACCCTGCCCCAGATGCTGACGGACCAGAGCGGCAAGCCAGCCCTGGCATTCAGGATAAAAGGAAAGATGGACAACCCCGATTTAAAAATGCTCAACCCCGGAAAAACCGGCAAGATTATAGAACAGGCGAAAAAAAGAGGCGTGCCCATAGACACCTCAAAAACACGATTATTGAAAGGAGGAGAATAAAATGCCAAGACTCAACAAATTAGATATAGTATGTCTTCTGCAGGAACACGGAGCCATTTTAAACGGTCACTTTCAATTGCCTTCCGGATTCCACACTCAAACATATATTCAGCCGTCCCTGCTCCTGCAATATCCGCATCTTGCGCAAAAAGTGGCGAAAGCGATGGCGGCCAAATTTCCGCAGGAAGTGAATGTTGTCATTTCGCCGAGTTTAGGGTCTGTCGTAATCGGCCAGGAAGTCGCCAGAATAAAAAAAGCCAGAGCCATATTCACGGAAAAAGTGAATGGGGTGATGGTTTTAAAGAGAGACTTTAAAATAAACGAAGGAGAAAGGGTTCTGGTGGTGGACGATGTTCTCAACACCGGCAGACTCACAGGGGAGGCCGTAATAATGGCGCGAAGTTACGGCGCGAAAGTTCTCGGTATAGTAGCGATAGTGGACAGGTCAATGAGGGAACTTCCAATAAATGTTCCGGTGAGGGCGCTCGTATCCTATCCACTTGAATTATTCACTCCCGAAAACTGTCCGCTTTGCAAACAAAAATTACCTCTGACAGTTCCGGGGTCTTCCAATCCGATAAACTACTGATGAAAACGGATTTCATCGCGTTGCTCACGGATTTTTCCCTGTCAACCCCGTACGTCGGGCTTTTAAAAAGCGTTATTCTTTCAAAGAACCCGGCCGTCAGTTTTATAGACCTGACCCACGACATCCCTCCGCAAAACGTGCGGACGGCATCTTTCTGGGTGATGTCCTGTCTTAAATATCTTCCTTTAAACGCGCTACTTCTGTCCGTAATAGACCCCGGCGTGGGAGGCAAGAGAAAAATAATATGGGCAAAAACAAACAGGCATCAAATTATCAGCCCCGACAACGGAACCATAAGCTGGATTGAAAAGGAAGAAAAACTGCGGGAAATCAGGTGTATTGAAAACAAGAATCTTTTTCTCGACAAAATAAGTTTCACATTCCACGCAAGGGATATAATGGCGCCAGCCGCCGCGAAAATAGCCGACGGTTTTCCCGAAAGGAAAATAGGTCAAAAAATAAACAAATTTGTCAAATTCCCCTTTCCCCGGCCGGATAAAAAAGGACGCATTATAAGAGGTGAGATAATGTGCATAGACAATTTCGGAAACGCTATAACCAATATAGCCGCAAAAGAAGTTAAAAGCACTTCGGAAGTCAAAATAAAAAAAATTTCGTTAGCAATCCGCAAAAAGTATTCCGACGTGAAAACCGGAGAAGAATTGGCGCTTGAAGGCTCCTTCAGCTTTCTGGAACTTTCAATAAGGAACGGGAGTTTTGCAAACAAGCACAAAATAAAAGTTGGGGAAAGGGTTGAAATAATCGTTTAGCCACTGCTCACGTCTCCGTTCACCAAACATACTGCATCTCAATAACAATTAGCGAATAAGAGTTTTTACCACCTTCTCTATATCCCCCCTCCCGGCGGGTTTTGTGATATAAGTCTTTGCGCCGTAGGAAATGGCCTGTTCTATCTCTTTTATGTTCCCTTCCACAGTAAGCATGACTACAGGTATATTTTTAGTCATAGGGTCGCTTTTTATCGTTTTGCACGCCGTAAGCCCGTCCATTTTAGGCATGTGTATGTCAAGCATTATAAGAGCGGGCAAATGCTTCTTGGCAAGTTGCACCGCCTCAAGTCCATTTTCAGCTTTTATTACGGAGAAACCGTCCCCTTTAAGAAGGATAGACAAAGTCTCAAGTATTTCAGGGTCATCGTCTGCTATAAGTACCTTAGATGTCATTATACCTCCGTAGTTCAAGTTTGCAACATTTTTTAAGTCAACGGATTCTTTATTTTCAAACCGACGAAAAATTGTTTTTTACCGACAACAAAACTTGCCGCGGGTTGGAATCGAACCAACCACACCTGGTTTTTCAGACCAGTGCTCTACCACTGAGCTACCGCGGCAAAATTTACTATTCTCATAATAGCATTTTTTCAAAAAGCTGTTAAGTATCGGATGGTCACAGGTCACAGGAGCACAGGTAGCGTGACCCTTCAGGGTCATTGAATAATATTAGAGACGTTGCCGCGCGCCCCTGGCGCGCCTATAATCGCATTGGCGTGGCAAAAATAAAAATGTAGTGCCTGCCCCTGGCGGCTTTAATCGCTATTATCTATTATAAAAATATATCTCGCCAAGGGCGAGAATCTACAAATTTGGACATTATTTTTAATGAACCTTGTCCCCGCGGAAGCGGGGAGGGGAGCAGGGACTGGATACCTGCTTACGCAGGTATGACAATTCAACCAAACACTCCTTTGTCGTTCCCGCGGAAGCGGGAAGCATAGAACAGTTTGCTCAATGATTCCTATTTCCAGCGCGACACCACGTTGGGATGAACTCCATACCGGGCGCTGATTTGACTGAGCGTTTTCTCGCCTTTAGCTGTTTCAAGGGTTACTTTCGCCTTGAATCCCGCTTTGAATTTCTTGCGCCTCATATGCGCCTCCTTAAGGTTTGTTTTACTCATTTTTTCACCTTAATTCGGCCTTTAAAGTGGTTCAAATTTCCTGGATTATTATGCTGCTGATTTTTCCTTTTTTAAGTATTCTTCTGTCCAAATATTCTTGAAAGTTTCTCCAACCCTTCCACCATACTCAATCATCATTTTATGATATTCACAGTCATGCATCGCGTCCGCCGCCAACAAGTCAATAGGATTGGCATTGTGTTTGTTTATCACATCCAGCGCGACCTCATAATGATCCCGCATGGGACAGGGCCTCAGCCAATTGCCTAAAACCTTATTATTCTTCTTATTGTAATCTTGGACAAATCCGTAGTCTTTTTGCCATTGGCGGATATCCTTGAAAAAATCAGAAAATAAAATTGCATTTAAATTTTCTCCGCTTTTATAAATATCTTTTATATTAGCCCTGGAATAAGGAAAAAATACACACGGAGAAATGTCTCCATTCCAATTTATATAGAAATAACCTCCTTTTCTGCCGCCAGCCAAACATCCGTAAGACATCGGTCCCCCGTTCCAAAAATCAAGAAAAAAGAGCCTTTTCTTCCTCATAAAATACTGTTCCTGGTGATACATCCACAATCTCTGTTCAGGCGTAACAACAAGATCCATTGTATAAGCTCTGCCTATCGGCATATACTGAAATATCCAGCCATATATGGCGCCATTTTGGTTGAAGCAAAAATCCATAAACTTTTCACTCATTACCACTTCGGCGTTTTTTCTGGTAGCCGTTAGTGAAACCCCAAAAGGAACTCCGGCTTCGCGTAAATTAGCAAAAGCTTGTAGTATTTTTCTATAAGTTCCCTTGCCTCTGCGGCTATCCGTTGCTTCTTCAAAGCCTTCTATGGATATGGCTGTGGTAACATTACCCAATTCCGCGAGTCTGGCCGCAGTTTTTTTGTCTATAAGCGTTCCGTTTGTATAAACCATAAAATACTCATCGGGGAATTTCTCAAAAACATCAAAAATATTCTTGTCTCCGCTTTTCCATAAAAACGGCTCTCCTCCTGAAATAACGCTAAAATAATTTCCCCATAATTTTTCTTTTTCTTCTATAATTCTGGAAAAAGTTTCAACATTCATATGCGTTTTTTCACTATCGGAGCTATTGGCATAACAACCGACACATTTTAAATTGCAAGTTGCTCCGGGACTTATGGTTAAAAAGCCGGGAGGAAATGTCTTATATTTGGATATAAATTCTTTTCTGGCTTTATTCTCCCTGATTAATATTTTTCCGGCAAGATTTTTTAAAAGTTTCTCGCGAACTTTTGGCGCCACTGAAGCTTTATCCAAAGCTCGGTTGAGAGAATAAAGAAGATTCCTTTTTGCAATAAAAACTTCCTCGCGCACCGCTTCAGGATAGGCAATCTCTTTCATTGTATTTTTGTAAATCAATTTTTCCGCTTGTTTTAAAACAATATTTCTGC
>CALEIX010000181.1 GCA_937898825.1 uncultured Elusimicrobia bacterium
GTTGAAACGATTATCGGAACATTCGTTTTACCCAGCATTTTATGAAGCATCAAAGCTTCATCGCCCGCCTCTTCTTCCAGAAAAGAAAGGGATTTATCCAGGATTACCACTTTTCGTTTTCTGTTTTTCCGTTTGTATCCGCGCATTATAATTATTGTTTTTACTCCAAGCCGCCAGAGCTCTTTGGCTGCCATATAAACCACAGATGTTTTTCCCGTTCCTCCGGTAGTTATATTGCCGAAACAGATTATTCTGGTGTTAAAAGAGCATTGTCTCAGAATTTTCATGTTCCAGAGGCTTTCGTTGAATTTGACAAAGAACGAGTAAATGCGGGAAGCCGCCAGAAGAAGAAACATTCCGGCTTTATGGCGCTTAAGTCTGCTTCTTAACCGCAGGAGGTTCATAGTTTTTCATCAGATGGAGCATTTCCTCGAATTTCGAAAACACTGCCTCAGGCGTGAGTTTCACAATACATTTCATGCCTTTGTCGCATTTGTTCTTTTTACAATTATCGCAATTTTTGGGCATAAGTTTTATTGCTTGGTGTCTTGGATCGCTGGGTGGTCTCCAACTTTCCGGATAATCATAGCTTGCGATTCCGAGAGTCTGAGTTCCAACAGCTTGAGCGATATGCATTGAACCGTTGAAATTTGAAACGAGAATAGCGCACTTTTTAAGCATAGCTCCTAATCTGGAAAGCGATGTAAGTCTTGGCGCGATATGAAGATTTTTTGCGGATGAGAGCGACTTTATTTTTTTTGCTGTTTCATATTCTCCCGGTCCCCAGAAAACCAGAATGTGAAAATCTGGATACTTTTCCAGGATAATACTTGATAGTTTCGCGTAGTGTTCTTCGGGCCATTTGCGGGTTGGCCTTTTTGATGTGGGCGCAAATGCCACAATAAATGCGCCGTCCGGAATAGAAAGTTTCCGTAATTCACTCAGGGCATGGAGTTCGTCTTCCCCGGTAAGGAAGAATTTCGGATAAGGATAAAATATATTCTCAATGCCTATTTTTTTCAACAGGTCTATTTTTAGAAAGGCGGTGTATTTTGATGCATTCCGCTTTTTCATCCTTAAATTATATGCCCATTTTGAGGAGGTGTAATCTGGTCCTGCTTTTATTTGCGCCCCGCTTAGATAGGTTAAAAGCGCCGAACGGGGATTTGAGAGAAAATCTATAACCAGGTCATATTTTGCCTTTCTGATCTTGAATATCCACTTCAAGGAGTGAGATTTTTCGTAAATAAGAACATGGTTTATGAAGGGGTTTCTCACCGCGATTTCATGAGCAGGTTTCTCGACCAGGAAATCTATCTGGGATTTTGGGAAATTTTTGCTTAAAACCTCCACTGCCGGCATTGTTAAAAGTACATCCCCTATTTGTCTTAACTGTATAACCAAAATTTTTTTGATTTCCCGTCTATTCATGCAATAGGGCCCCTGCCGTTTCTTATATGTAATATGAAATCCAGCATGTCTTCTTTTCCCTTTATGTAAAGACGGTCAATCGGAGTCTTTTTGTCCCATGGCCATGGGGTTTTTCCTTCTTTAAAGCTGAAGTCAAACTCATATCCGGATTCAAATACCTTGCCGCGGATTTCCTTGTTGCGCGCTCCTGCCCCGTAGGGGTAGGCGAAGGCATATATTTGAGTTGAGAGAAGTTTTTCAATTTGTTTTTTTGATTCTCTTATTTCCCATTCGCATTGATCAATGGGAATTTTGGCGAGATTGGGATGATTAATAGCTGTCTCTTATACACATCTGACGCTGCCGACGAATTAGACGGTGTAGATCTCGGTGGTCGCCGTATCA
>CALEIX010000182.1 GCA_937898825.1 uncultured Elusimicrobia bacterium
GCAGAAGACGGCATACGAGATGTAGAGAGGTCTCGTGGGCTCGGAGATGTGTATAAGAGACAGGCGCGCTGACCGCCAAACTTCAGATAGGTATAAGGCATATTCTGCCTCTTATGCCGTTTGTCTGCGTTTTCGCGGGCCTGGCAGCGGCGGAGTTTCGGAAAAAGGCATTTCGCTTTTTCTTATTTTTCGTCTTTTTGATTTCTTCCTTCTTTATTTTTAAGACTCATCCTTACCACCTGTCTTTTTTTAACGCCCTTGTCGGAGGAGCCCCCAACGGATGGAAATATCTGGCGGATTCGAATGTGGATTGGGGGCAGGATGTCAAAAGTCTGGCTACCTATCTGAAAAAACAGGGAAATCCGCCTGTGATATTTGCGTATTTCGGTGTGACCAGACCTCAATATTACGGGATCCGGTATTTTCCCTTTGGCGTTATAAGCAATGTCGAGTTCAGCGGGAATGTGGATATATGCAAAACTAAAAGGATATTGCTGGCTGTTTCTGCGACCAATCTGCAAAGCGTCTATTACAGGGATAAAAAAAGTTTTGAATGGTTGAAAAAAGAAACGCCGATTTTCAGGGCCGGCTATTCCGTGTTTTTATATGAACTGACCGGGAAGCAAAAATTAGTTGGGAAACTTTCCGCCATGCTCAGGGAGCGTGGATTCATCAAAGAATCTGAATGTTTGCTTCGTTAGGATGGCCGAAGCGAGGCCGCATGGCGCGTTCAAGGGATAAAGGATAAAGGATAAAGGATAAAGGATGAAGGATAAAGGATAAAGGATAAAGGATAAAGGATAAAGGATGAAGGATAAAGGATAAAGGATAAGGGATAAAGGATAAGTTAGGAGTCGGAAGTCAGGAGTCAAGAGTCAGGAGTCAGCGCAAGTCTCCGCCACACAGCATCGGCGGACAGGCCCGCCACTACTACTTCGGCGGACAAGCTGCCGTTCGTTTGGCGGAAACATTTCTGGTGAGCGAACGCGGCTCTCTAACGAAACTGTGTGAAAAAAGATATAATGTTCTAATATGCAAGGAGGAAATATGAAACTTAATGCTTTAATTTTCGCGTTTTTCTTGCTTTTGACGCCAAATTGCGTTTCAGCCAAGGATAAAAAAGAGAAGGAAAAAAGCGAACTGGATAAAATTAGCGAGGTGAACAAGTTGGCTAAAGAAAAAAGAACCAGGAAACTAACGCCTCTAATTGACGAGACCGAAGAATTGAAAACGCGCTACAACCTTCTGCTTCAAAAAAACAAGAACAAGACAGTGGAACTTGAAATTAAACTCAAGAATCTAATGCTTGAAAATGATTTAATGAAGGAAAGATTCGAAAAAGAGATTTCCACTTTAAAGCATGAAAATTCCAAACTGAAATTAAAGAACGAAAAAATATTGGAAGAGTTGAAACTTGCTAATAACAAGGAATATGAGAAAATAGCATTGGAAAAAAAACGCATATCTCTTGAGCTTGACAGACTCAGACTTGAAAGGGAAAAGATATCTCATAAAGTCAACGAACTTAAATTGAAGCTGGATGAAAGAGCCAGGAAAGAGGATTGGAAAAATGAAGCCAATAAAGAACCCGACTATCTTGAAAATCCTTTTCAAAACGGAATTTTGACAATAACCGACAGAAGAATTTCGTTAAACGGTCCGATAGTCAGGGGCATGGCGGATTTTGTGACGGACAGGATCCAGTATTTCAACAATAAGTCTGCTGAACTTCCGATTTTCATTGTTATCGACGCCTCCCCCGGCGGTTCGGTTATGCAGGGTTACAGGATACTAAAGGCCATGGAGGCAAGCAAGGCGCCTGTTTACGTTCTTGTGAAGTCTTTTGCCGCCAGCATGGCGGCTGCGATTGCCACGCTTGCCCCCCGTTCATACGCCTATCCCAACGCTATCCTGCTTCATCACCAGATGTCTTCCATAAACTGGGGGAATGTTACCCAGCTTGAAGAGCAACTTAAAATAGCCAAGGAATGGGAGCGCAGGGTCGCCGACCCGGTGGCGAGGAAAATGGGGATAACGCTTAAAGAATTCAAGAAAAAAATGTATGAGCATAATTCGGACGGAGACTGGCAGGAGTTTGCAGACAACGCCGTTAAATACAAGTGGGTCGATTATGTAGTGGAGGGAGTGAGAGAAACCGGCTTTCTGAAGAATCCGGATGTTTTTAAAAAGCCAGCTCCGAAACTGAATCTTCTCGAAAGAATAGACAAGAACGGGAAACCGTATGTGGTTTTGCCAAGACTTGAACCGTTCGATTTTTATTTTATTTACAATCCCGACCATTATTACAGGATGAAATAGGCGCCAATCCTTTATTTAACCTTATGGCAGTTCGCATAAATTATGCTATGCCGCCGACTTTTCTCGCTGGTATAAAATTTCATTGAAGATAGCGATAAAATGCCGCCATCTTTATTGGCAAAGAGTCCGCTTTAACGGGGTTTGCCTTCCAAAGAAGAAATGCGTTTTTCATGATTCGCGATTTGTTTTTCGTGCCGCATAATCGCGTCTCCGCGAAGGGTGTCTTTATTGCGGTAGGAAATATATTCTGATGAAAATTGGTCAATGGCGTTCATTATGCGACTTATATCGTCTTTGGTGGCCATCTTTGTCGCCATGTCATGTTTTATATCGCGAACATCCGACTGAGTTTTTGCAAGGTCAATGGCAATATTCTTTGTAATGGTTTCAAGATTGGAGACTCTACCTTCAACGGAATTTATTTTGTCGGTTAGTTTTTGTTCAACGGAATTTATTTTATCGGTTAGTTTTTGTTCAACGGAATTTATTTTGTCGGTTAGTTTTTGTTCAACGGAATTTATTTTGT
>CALEIX010000183.1 GCA_937898825.1 uncultured Elusimicrobia bacterium
CTCTCATGGATTTCTCCACTGGGTCCTAAACCCAGCGCGTCTACCAGTTCCGCCACTCCGACAAAAAGTGCGGGGCGCGTATTCCGGTTCCGCCACAGGGACAAAAAATACCTCCCCGCAATTCTCTCTTTTTGACAACAGCCCCCCACTACATCAAAATAGCGGGGGGCTTTTTTTTCAAACCTTATCGGAATTGCTCTTAAAGTATCAGAGCGACAAGAGAAGGAATGGCTCTGGCAAAGAAAGCGACAATCAGCCCGATAATAGCGTAAAGGAAGTAATTTCTTGCCTTTTCAACCTTTCCTTCGTCTCCAGCCGAGGTCATAAAGGTATAACCGGCAAAAAGGCCCAAAACTATGCCCACAACCAGCAAAACGGCAAAAAATATATTAGCGGCCCTGTAAATAGAATTCATCATACATGCCACGCCCCAACTCTCCCTCGCCTCCGTAGTATCACAAAGCGCGTTGCCGTTTACATCCACACATGTACCCGAAACATTTCCATAACAGGTGCCCGCATCCCATGACTGATTGTCAAATTTGAAACTGCTGTGTATTTTGCAGCACTGAGTGGTGCTTGCGGCTAAAACCGGACTGACAAAAACAACCGCGCCGGCAACCAGAATCAGAATGGCTAAAATTTTTTTCATAATTCAAATGTCTCTGACTCTTTTACTTTCCAAAAGAAAATATTCGACCTTTGCTTTATTAAAATTCTACAAGAAATAAACAAATTGTCAAGGGCTATAAGCAGGCGGCCGACGCCACCCTGTCTGATTTGTCCAACCGCATTATCTTCACTCCCCGGGCGGCCCGAGAAAGTTTTGAAATCTGAGACAGCTTTAGCCGTATGACCTGCCCCTTTTGGGAAATCACAATCAAATCCTTTTCCTCTTCTCCCAAAACCCTTGAAGCAATCAGTTCCCCCGTCTTTTGACCAACCTTAGCGGCGATAATCCCCCTTCCTCCTCTTCCCTGACGCCGATACTCCTTTATAGAAGTCCTCTTTCCGTACCCATTTTCCGTAATCACCAAAAGATACTGCCTCGTTTTTGCCCCGCTTATAATGTCCATCCCTATGACATAATCTCCTTTTTCTAAAACAATGCCTCTTACTCCAGCGGCCGGCCTTCCCATCGGGCGAACATCTTTCTCCCTAAACCTGATTGCCTTTCCCTTTTTTGTCACCAAAACAATATCGTCCTTGCCGCTTGTTTTGGCAACCTTGCAAAGCAGGTCTCCCTTCTTTAAAGAAATAGCGATAAGGCCCGATTTTCTGACATTTTCAAACTCGGAAATAGGGGTTTTTTTTATCAAGCCATTTTTCGTAACCATCAATAAATACCTTGCCTGTCCGCCTTCCCCCAAAGGAATAAGGGATAAGACCTTTTCTTTGGGAGATATTTCCAAAAAGTTTGGCAGTCCCCGCCCTCGTGCCGTTCTCTTGCCCTGTCTCTTATACACATCTCCGAGCCCACGAGACCTCTCTACATCTCGTATGCCGTCTTCTGCTTGCAAAAAAAA
>CALEIX010000184.1 GCA_937898825.1 uncultured Elusimicrobia bacterium
TATTTATACCGCCAGCTATTGTTGATGCTTTGGTTTTGGCAAATGCAGGCATTACACTCGTTATCATCCATTCAAATCCCCTGTCCCTTAAAGCATCGCCAACCATTTTATCAAGCAGGCTAATTAGATTTTTTGGTGTATTGGGTACGCTATAAAAACGGGTAAGTTCAACAGCGGTGTGATAATTAACATCGGATAGCATCAATACTGCTTTTTTGTAATTTCTTGAAATATCGCACGGCTCAATTTCTTCCACAGCAAAAGGAATTTTAGAACCACTAACAAAAAAGGCAAATATCATTCCCTTGTCCTTGTCGCATCTATCACAATGGATATAATGATAGTTTTTTATAATATCCCTGCAGATTTCTTTTTCCTGCCTTAAAGTAATTTCTCTAAAAACTATCTCTTTTTTCTCTTTGCCTCTAACAGCGTAAAGTCCCCTCCTTCCCCTGCTCCATTCTATCTGCCAAAAATCGTCTTCTCTGTTCCAACCGAAACAAAATAACTGCTTGGGAGAAATTTTAACTTTTCGCATTCGCTCTAAAACAATCTCTTTTTGTTCCTCCATTGCAGTTTTAATTTCCAGATTTTTGTCAGTAAGCAACCTAAACAGAGTTTGATGCTCTAAATCCTGACTATCATATTTTATGGCCGATTTGTCTAAATCTAGCTGAATTAAAGGAACCAAAGATTTTCTCCACTTTTCTATCCGTTTATCTTTTTGCCAAATATCACTTAATTTAATTGTCTTAATTTTAATCATACTCCATGCATCTCTCTTTAAAAGACAATAAATCGGATAGAAAATCTTTATATCCCAATTAATAACGGTGAATAAATGAATCTACCCTGCGCCTTAACTCACTATATTTAATTTCTTAACTAAACCTTACGAATAGTTTCCATTAACTTTTTTGGCGGTGAGGGTGGGATTCGAACCCACGGTACCCGGTAAAGGGCACAACGGTTTAGCAAACCGCTCCTTTCGGCCGCTCAGGCACCTCACCCCGCTTGATTTATACTATCACTGCCATAATAATACAACAACATGAATGTTCGTCCACCAATCATAGCCGTTTTGGGGCATATTGACCATGGCAAGACAACCCTGCTTGACTACATCAGGAAAACAAATACCGCTTCAAGAGAGAAAGGAGGCATCACGCAGGCAGTCGGCGCGTATGAAATTGAACACAACGGCAAGCAGCTTACTTTCATAGACACGCCCGGACACGAGGCGTTTTCTGTAATGCGCGGGCGCGGTGCAAGCGCCGCCGACATCGCAATACTCATAGTAGCCGCCGATGACGGTGTAAAGCCGCAAACGAAAGAAGCACTGGAACATATAAAAGGCGCAGGCATTCCGTACATCGTTGCCATAAATAAAATTGACTTGGGCGCGGCAGATGTTGAAAAAACGAAGCAGGAACTCCTGCAGGCAGGCGTGTACATGGAAGGAATGGGCGGAGATGTCCCCTACCACCCAATCTCAGCAAAAACCGGGGAGGGCGTAAATGAACTGCTGAATCTTGTAATCCTCGCGTCAGAGATGGAAGAGCTCACATATGACCCGGAAAAACACGGCCGCGGCATTATACTTACCAGTTCCCGCGACCCGCGCCGCGGTGTCACGGTGGGAGTAATAGTAAAGGAAGGCGTCCTGCACAAGGGGGATGACATATTCACACAGACCGTTTTCGGGAAAGCAAAAATACTGCAAAACTCCGAAGGTAATATGATAGAAGAAGTAAATGCCGGACTGCCGGCGCTTGTCTTTGGCTTCAAAGAATTGCCAAAAGCCGGCGAGATGTGGAATACAGAAAAGCCGCCTGCAGAAACACAACCGGTCCAAGCTCCCCGCGAAGCGCCGGATGAGGAGATCACAAAAGCAATACTAAAAGCGAATGAAGCCGGCTCCCTTGAAGCTCTGGAGGAGTTTGTGAAAAAAAACGCTGAGGGCAAAATCGCCATAGTGAAGTCCGACGTAGGCGACATACACGAAAGCGACATCAAACACGCGGAGGGGATGGGCGCGATTGTTATAGGATTCGGAACAAAGATAGACAAAGGAGCAAAAAATCTCGCCGAAGGAAGGCACATTACAATACTGTCAGCGCCTGTTATATACGAACTTGGAGACAAAATTGAGGAATATATCGGAGTAATGGCAAAGGAAATAACGGGAGACCTGTTAATAAAGGCAACGTTCGGCAAAAAGGATGGCCAGCAAGTCGTAGGGGGAGAAGTTGTAAAAGGAACGGTGAAAAATCAGCAATCCTTCATAATAGTGCAGGATGAGAACAAGATTGGAAGCGGCAGGATACTCAATTTGCAATCAAAACGTGAAGACGTCGCGGAAGCGGTTGAAGGACAGGAGGTAGGCATACTTGCAGAAGCGGACATTGACATAAAAGTGGGCAGCCGCTTGGTTTTTGAGAAATAGTGCGGTAAACTGCAAGTGCGGCGCCGTAGCCAAGTGGTAAGGCAAGGGACTGCAAATCCTTTATACGCGGGTTCAATTCCCGCCGGCGCCTCATACAAAGCCCGGGTGGCGGAATCGGCAGACGCTGGGGGCTTAAACCCCCTTGGAGGTAAAACTCCGTGTGGGTTCAAATCCCACCTCGGGCACAGTAAAAATCAGGACTTTGTAAGTCCTGATTTTTGCACTCTGTGCGGTCTAGTGCGGTTATACAACCAAGCTCGAACTCATTTTACCAAAAATCTCTGATGATGAGAAGTGCCGCGCCTGCGGCGCGACACTAACCCGCCCGCGCGGCTGACACTCGGGCAGCGTGGGCATTCTCCCCGCCCCCCTCCTACCCGCGCCGCCCTCGCGTGGACGGAAAGATTTTTTGGCGGTGGTTACAGCTTACGCTTCATTTTTGTAGTGATGGTAATTTTCTCGCCAGGAATACGTGCCTTTACCACTTTTCTACCATAAGACTCGCCGACCTGATTTACTATCAACTCCTCTCCGTCAATCATGCTTGCAAGAGCTTCCTTAGCTTTCTTATATCCACGTTCGCGCTTCTCGGGTGCATCCACTCCCTCTAGACGGAAAAACCGATGTCGAGTGTCCTCAAATGTATCGCCATCAATGACCCTCTTTACTTTTACTCTCATAG
>CALEIX010000185.1 GCA_937898825.1 uncultured Elusimicrobia bacterium
TTTCAAGCAGAAGACGGCATACGAGATGTAGAGAGGTCTCGTGGGCTCGGAGATGTGTATAAGAGACAGCCGTAAACACCCAATTCCTTTTCCTGTCTTTTATAAATGGAAAACGAGTCCGAACTTTTTCAATGTCTTCTTTTAAAAACTCTTTCTCTGCGACGAAAACGCCTTCACTGTTTCGGGCATCCAGAACTGTTCTGCCGAGAGAATCAAAAGCCATTGAGTTTCCGCTGAATTCGATTTTTCCCTCAAATCCCAATTTATTGACACCGACCATACAGCACTGATTCTCCACGGCGCGCGCCCTCAGCAATGTCATCCAGTGTTCGGCTCTTTTCATCGGCCAGGCGGCGATATTCACGAAAATATCGGCCTTATCTGCCATATTCCAGTATAGATAGGGAAAACGCAGGTCAAAGCAAATAGTGGGAGCAATCCTGAACCCATCCATTTCGAAAACGCATTGCGCCTCTCCCGCCTGATAATGCCTGTCCTCTTCGCCGAAAGAATATAAATGTATCTTAGAATATTCATTTATTCTTTCGCCCTCTCTGTTCAGGGTAATGATTTTGTTATTATCGCCCTCGACTCCGCCAAAAGAAATGTTCATGGAATATTTTTGGGCAAGCGAAGAAAAAAAGGTTCTGTCATTTTCCGAAAGGCGGGAAACTTCCTTATTCATTGTAAATCCGCTCAAAGTCATTTCCGGGAAAACAAGCCAATCAATTTCGCCTTTCCTTTCGCATCTTTCAATCAACTTTTCTATTTTCTTTTTATTAGTTTCCTTGTCTTCCCACTCGACTTCGTACTGGCAAATACCTATTTTCATTTTCGCAAACCCGCACCGGAAATTTTAACTTTGCACATCTAAATCTTACACTTTTAGGCAACGGTCCAACTTTTCCATCTCTTTTTCAAATTCCTCTACAACGCTTTTGAACGTTTTCACATCTCCCTTACTGACATGCACCAATTTAAGCCTTTCCGGCTCGATGCCGAATTGCTCTAATAGATTTTTAAGAAGAGCTATCCTTCTCACCGCTTTGTAATTCCTCCGTTCCAAACATCCAGGATTAACTCCGTCGATATACGTCCCTGGCATATGCTTATCAAAACCTTTTTCGATTTTTTCAGCCGGCAGATGCGAAAGTTGCAACCCCGGGTAAGAAAACCATTCACAAAAGAAACTGATTAGTCTTTTCATTTTTACTCTTCTGCAAGGTAGGATAAGACCTGCTGGCGCGATTCATTCTACTTTCGGTTTAGCCATGCACCTCTATCCACTTCCGTTTATTGTTCTACTGTTAATTCTGCGCGTCAGAAATTTCGCAATGCCATGTTTTATTGTAGCATAATTTTATTTTCGCACCAAGAAATTGTTGAAAACGTTATCTTTCCGCAATCGAGTTTTTTCACGTTATCCGTCATGATTTTTTTGCCTTGTGTTTCGGGTTCAAATATTTTAGAATTTCTTATATCCCCTTACGGAGGTTATATGCCCAAAGTAACCAAAGAAGATCTCCTCAAAAAGGCAGAAAAGCCTAATCAAGACGCCATGCGCCTGCACCCTTTTTACAAAGGCAAAATAGAAATTTCCCCGAAATGCAGAGTAAAGGATTATGACGATTTCGCCATATGGTACACGCCCGGCGTCGCGGCTGTCTGCAACGATATACATAAAAACCCTGAAACGGTTTTTGAGCATACCAACAAATCTAACATGGTTGCCGTGGTTTCTGATGGCACAAGAGTGTTGGGTTTGGGTGATATTGGCCCGGAGGGAGCTTTACCGGTTATGGAAGGCAAAGGCCTTTTGTTCAAATACCTGGGCGGAGTGGACGCTTTTCCGATTTGCCTCAATACAAAAGAGCCGGACGAAATAATAAAAACAGTAAGGTATTTGGAACCAGTTTTCGGCGGAATAAACCTGGAAGACATAGAGCAACCCAAGTGTTTTTACATTCTGGATAAACTGCGGGAGACGATGAATATTCCCGTATGGCATGACGATCAACAGGGAACTGCTACGGTTTGCCTGGCGGGACTGGTAAACGCTTTGAAAATAGTCGGAAAGAAAATGGAAGATATAAAAATAGTGCTGATGGGAGCCGGCGCCGCGAATTTAAGAATCGGGATGCTTTACATGGCTTACGGCGCGAAACCGGAAAATATAATTTTTGTGGATTCCAAAGGCACGTTGCACAGAAACAGGGAAGACCTGAAAAATCACGCGCAGAAGTGGAGAATGTGCCAGGCAACCAACGGGGACAATCTTGTTGGAACGCTGGAGGACGCTCTGGTCGGAGCGGATGTTTTGAGCGCCGCTTCCAGGCCTGGTCCCGACACGATGAAAAAAGAATGGATATCCAGGATGGCAAAGGACTCCATAGTTTTCGTCACGGCCAATCCCATTCCCGAAATATGGCCATGGGAAGCGAAAGAAGCCGGCGCCAGGATAGTCGCCACCGGCAGGTCCGATTTTCCCAATCAAGTCAACAATTCTTTGGGCTTCCCCGGGATTTTCAGGGGTACCTTGGATGTACGCGCCAGGACCATAACCGATGAAATGTGCATAGCGGCCGCCGAGCAGTTAGCATCATGCGCCGAAAAAAAGGGCCTGAGCGAGGAAAGAATACTTCCGGCTATGACTGAAAAAGAAGTTTTCATCGAAGAAGCAGTCGCCGTCGGGATGAAAGCCATAGAACAGAAAGTGGCCAGGTTGGAGCCGAGCAGGGACGAATTGCGCAAAAATGCCGAATTCCTTATAAACAGGGCGATAAAAGAAACCGAGCTGAAAATGCGCGAGGGCGTCATCAAGCCAGGATAAGTAAAGTTGACCTAAATCACATTCATTTTTGCCGTAGGTTTATTATCATGTTTCCGGGCGATGGGGGATTTGCCTTAAGTCATCCACCCATGTTTTAAGGAGAAAAGATATGGCCAGAGCATTGCTTATGGCCACTCAACAAAATATGATAGAATATGCTACAATTTTTTTAGAAGTTGAGCAGTGCCATTCTCGTAAAAAAGAAGATATAAAAATGAACGAAACATCCGAACAAATTTTAAAGTCGAGGTTAACACAAGAAAATTTCCAAAAACTTGCAGCCATAGACAATGATGAAATGCATGATTTCGTAGCGAAGTACATTGATCTGTGCAATCCAGGCAGCGTATTCGTATCCACCGATTCGGCGGACGACATCCGCTACGTCAGAGAAGCCGCCGTGAGAAATGGCGAGGAAGAAAATCTCGCGCTCGGTGGCCATACCATTCATTTTGACGGCTACCATGATCAGGCAAGGGACAAGGCGCAAACGAAATTTCTTTTACCCGAGGGCGTTGATTTGGGACCCGACATAAACGCCATAAACAAGGACGAGGGATTAAAGGAACTGAAGGAGATTATGCGGGACATTATGAAGGGTAAAGAAGTGTATGTACGCTTTTATTGCTTGGGACCGTGCAAATCCGCATTCAGCATACCCTGCCTCCAAATCACCGATTCCGCCTATGTGGCGCACAGTGAAGACCTTCTCTACAGGCACGGTTACGAGGAGTTCAAAAGGCTTGGAAAATCAGCGCGCTTTTTCAAGTTCGTGCACAGTGCGGGCGAGCTTGACGAGAGAAAGGTCAGCAAAAATATTGACAAACGAAGAGTGTACATTGACACCTACGATGGGATTGTTTACAGCGTCAACACTCAATACGGGGGCAACACTATCGGACTTAAAAAACTGGCGATGCGCTTAGCGATAAAAAGGGCATCCGAGGAAGGCTGGCTGACGGAACATATGCTACTCATGGGGATACACGGCCCGAAGGGAAGGATAAGTTACTTTACGGGAGCGTTTCCCTCTCTATGCGGAAAGACTTCCACTTCCATGATTTCGGGCGAGACTATTGTCGGCGACGACATAGCCTATCTCAGAAAAATGGACGGAGTTGTGCGGGCGGTAAACGTGGAATGCGGAATGTTCGGGATAATACAGGGCATTAACTCGGTGGACGACCCGATAATCTGGAAGACGCTCCATTCACCCGGCGAGATAATATTCTCAAACGTGCTCGTCACCAATGACAAGAAAGTTTACTGGATTGGTAAGGACGGGGAAGTCCCCGCCAGCGGCTACAATCACTCCGGACAATGGACCAGCGGCAAAAAGGACGCCAAAGGCAGTGAAATAACTCCTTCGCACAAAAACGCCCGGTTCACGCTTAACCTCAAACTCCTGGAAAATGTGGATTCAAATCTCGATAACCCGGCCGGCGTTGCTCTGAGCGGAATAATTTACGGCGGCAGGGATTCCGACACCTGGCTGCCCGTGCAGGAATCTTTTGACTGGACGCACGGCATAATAACGAAAGGCGCTGCGCTTGAGTCCGAAACCACCGCGGCCACGCTGGGAAAAGAAGGCGTAAGAAAGTTCAACCCGATGTCCAATCTGGACTTTGTGTCCATACCTTTGGGACAATACATACAGAATAATCTGGATTTCGGAAAAGATGCGAAAAATCCTCCCCGCATTTTCGGCGTGAATTACTTTATAAAAGACAAAGAAGGCAATTTCTTGAATGAGAAGACCGACAAGGCGGTATGGCTCAAGTGGATGGAACTGCGCGTTAACAACGACGTGGAAGCAATAACAACACCTACCGGTCTCATACCGAAATACGAGGACCTCAAGCGCCTCTTCAAGCATCTGCTCAACAAAGACTACACGCAGGAAGACTATATCAAGCAGTTTACCCTGAGAATTCCGGAAAATCTGGCCAAAATCGACAGGATTGAGAAAATTTACAGGGAAAAAGTGGCCGACGCTCCGAAAATACTTTTTGACGTTCTTGGAGAAGAAAGGAAGCGGCTCACCAGCGCAAGGGAAAAGTGGGGGGATTACATTCCTCCTGACCGCTTCGCTATATATGCGGAACGGTAATACTTCCGTCCATTAAAAACAGAACTTTTGCGCCGGATCCTTTTTCCTTCAGGGCTTCGTCAATCACTTCCTGTATTGAAGAAAAAGGCCACCAATCCGATACAAATTTGTTTGTAATCACCTCTTCCACAATTTATACCCAAGCCACACATCCCCAAATCGTCTGAGCCGGGCAAGTTTTATTCCTTTAAGCCGCACTTGCGCTACTTCTTTTTCCAAAGGTGGATCAAATAAACCCGGCTGTTCAATATGTCCATTGAGCTGTTGGGCTAACTTGTTTGCCCGCAATTGGCCGCGCGCGTCAAGCTCGCCGAGTTGAGCGACTATCTCTTGCCTAACTTTTTTACCGACGCGAACTGATTTCACCAGTTGCCAATATTTGTGAGTCTTTCCATCCTGTCTCTTATACACATCTGACGCTGCCGACGAATTAGACGGTGTAGATCTCGGTGGTCGCCGTATCATT
>CALEIX010000186.1 GCA_937898825.1 uncultured Elusimicrobia bacterium
ATCGCTCATCCGCTTCAAGTCCTCACGGGAGCCAAACTGTTGGCTCCCTCAGCGGGCTTCGCCCCCTGGAGGACTTGGCTACTACGCTCACAGTGCTCGCTGCGTAGCCTCCCCTACTTCGCTTCGCGCATTGCGCATCCCTACGGGATCGCTCATCCGCTTCAAGTCCTCACGGGAGCCAAACTGTTGGCTCCCTCAGCGGGCTTCGCCCCCTGGAGGACTTGAACCTCCAACCTTCTGCTTCGAAGGCAGCTGCTCTATCCAGTTGAGCTAAGGGGGCAATTAAGCGGCTCCTACGCCCGGTGACATTAAGGAAAAATTTTTAATAGAGCCGTCTTATTGGTTATAATATTATAAATTTTACAGGAGAAATTTCCAATGCCCGAAATAATATTTAAGGGTGCTATTAAATCTAACCTTGGAGTTTCAAAAATCCTGATACCGGGAAACACGCTTTCAGCAATCCTGAAAAATCTTTCGGCAAGATTTGGCGAAAGTTTCAGAAAAAATTTTTTTGAAAGAGCGAAGTGAAATCGCCCGAATTTGGCTCTGCAAATTTTATGCTCTGTCCAATAAATACTTGATAATTTGGTAGAGTTAATTTTGCTTGCCCGCCAAACAGTTAACCAACGATAGTGTGTATTTGGTAAGCGGCGAGCGAAACACTTTCTTTCGCTTTCCCACCGCCGAAACGCTCCCGCCTTTTGAAAGTATTGATTTTTTTATACAATAATAATCACGAGGATTAGCTAAAACGTTGGATTCGCACAGGAGAAATTATGGGCGGACATTCACACTGGGCAGGAATAAAACACAAAAAAGCCGTCGTTGACGCCAAACGCGGAAAGATTTTCACTAAAATAATAAAAGAAATAACAATAGCGGCAAAACTCGGCGGAGGCGACGCGGATTCAAACCCAAGACTCAGAACCGCAATAGAAGCCGCCAAGAACGCCAACATGCCTCAGGATAATATAAAAAGAGCAATCATGCGAGGCACCGGACAACTGCCGGGAACCAATTATGAAGACATAACTTATGAGGGATACGGACCTTGCGGAATCGCCATTCTGATAGAAATCACCACGGACAATAAAAATCGCTCCTTCAGCGAAATACGCAAAATAATGGAAACCCGCGGCGGAAACATCGGAACAAGCGGCTGCGTCTCGTGGATATTCGAAAAAAAAGGATATATCACCGTTGAGAGAGGAGAGATAAATGAAGAAAAATTGATGGATCTGGCAATAGAACTTGGTGCGGAAGATTTTAAATCTTCCCAGAAATTTTATGAAATAATTACTCTCCCGGACAATTTTGAAGCCGTGCGAGGCGGGCTGGAAAGCAAGAAAATAAAGATAAATACCGCCGAGATAACCATGCTGCCGAAAAACGAGGTCAAAGTAGACAGGGACAAGGCAAAGCAGGTAATAGACCTGATGAACGCGCTGGAAGACCATGATGATGTGAAAAATGTTTATTCCAATTTTGACATACCTGACGAAGTACTGGCGGAACTGGATGAATGCTGTCTCTTATACACATCTCCGAGCCCACGAGACCTCTCTACATCTCGTATGCCGTCTTCTGCTTGAAA
>CALEIX010000187.1 GCA_937898825.1 uncultured Elusimicrobia bacterium
GCATAAACAAGAACCTTCTCGTTCAGTCTTGTGACCACTGTTTTTCCGTTTTTGTCTTTTTTGTATTCTATAACTTTTCCTTTTTTGTTTGTAATGGGGATAAGTTCGCCCTCTACGCTTCCTATGCCCACCGTAAAAATACGGGTTTTGTTTTTGACGGAGTATTTAATAGCGTCTTCAAGATTTTCCGAGAAATCCTCCCCGTCAGTGAGAATTATCACTGTTTTTTCACCAGCAACGTGTTTAAGCGTGTTTACCGATTTTTCTATGGCCTGGGCGATATTGGTGCCCTTGCCCGGAACCATCCCCGCGGACAAGACAGATATAAAATATTTTACGGCATCTCCATCCAATGTTAAAGGGCACTGTGTGTAGGCTTTTCCGCTAAAGGCGATTATGCCTATGCGAGAATCCTTAAAATAATCCAGCAGCGATTTAAGCATAAGTTTGGCATTTTCCATCCTTGAAGGCTTGAGGTCCCTGGCAAGCATTGAAAGGGAGGTGTCCACCGCAATAACGAGGTTTCCGCTGCTTTCACCTATCGGCGCAAATTCAGTCCCCCACTGCGGGCCCGCTATAGAAAGGAGTGTAAAAAAAAGCGTCATAAGAAAAAGGATGTCTTTTATTTTTCTTGCCTTCAGAGAATAGGAGTCGCTTATTCTTCCGAAAATTTTATCCGCAAAAATCGATTTTAGCTGGTGGCGCCTTTCGTGAGCGGTTTTTGCATGCAATGCCAGAATGAGGACGAATATCAAAGCTCCCCAGAAAAGATAATCAACGTGTCTGAATAGACTCATAGGCATAACCCTGGTAGCAAAAGATTTTCCGCTAAGAAGAGCAAAAAAAGCAGAAACGCGGCCGGCATAAGAAACCAGAGGTATAAGTCGGTATAACTGGAATATATGCGAACCTTAAATTCGGTTTTTTCCATAGCGTCGATTTCAGAATAAATTTTTCTCAGCTCTTTGTTGTTTTTCGCTCTGTAAAAACGACCTCCGCTCACAGCTGCTATTTCCATGAGAGTGGCTTCGTCCAAATCGTCATCTATGTAGGTGTAAGGCATAAAAGGATCTTGCGTGGGAATGCGAGCCTTGCCCTTGCCTGCCGTGCCTACGGCATAAATTTTTATGTTGAAAGTTTTGGCCAATTTTGCTGCGTAGACCGGATCCTGTATAAGACCGGTATTGGATCTCCCGTCGGTTAAGAGTATAATTACCTTGCTTTTGGCTGGACTATTTTTAAGGTGGTTTATGGCAGTTATTATTCCGTCGCCTATGGCAGTGCCTTTTGTGTCCACCATTGTCACATATGTGTTTTCAATAAATACTTTTAATGCTTTGTGGTCTAATGTCAGAGGACAGGTTAGAACAGCCTCTCCTCCGAAAACCACCAGACCAACTCTGTCATTGACTCGTTTTCTTACAAAGTCAATTGCTGCTCTTTTTGCAGCTTCAAATCTGTTTGGTTTAAAGTCTTCGGCGGCCATGCTGTATGAAGTATCCAAACAAAGCAGGATGTCTATGCCGGCGGCCGGCGGAATTTCCCCCTTCTCTATTTTTTGAGGTCTTGCAAGAGCAACGATAATAAGAAGCATGGAAATAAGTTTTGCCCAAAAGGCGAAATATTTCATCAATTTTACTTTGTATGTGGGAGAAGGAATGCCGTAGTAGGATATTTTCAAAGGCGGTTTTTCGGTTTTAAGTAAAATTTTCAGGGGATATAGTATGGCCGGCAAGATCAGGAGAAGAAGAAAATATGGATTTTTAAAATTCATCTTTCTTCCTTTCTGTTGTTGGAAACAGCGTTTATGTTTGCCGATGAAGCAATTGGCGGATGTTTCATTGAATGCCATGCTTTGACAAAGTCTTTCGCTTTCTCCAGGTCTCGTTCTTTGTCTTCCTGTGAAGGCGATAACTTTGCGAATTTAACGAGATCTGAAAACTCAAGAAATTCTTTCAGTTGGGCAATTTGAACGGGCGGATAATTTTTTTTCCTTAAATCCCGCAGAAAATTTTGTGTGGTCATGTTCATGGCAAAGATATTTAAATCTTCTGTCGCGTATTCCCTTACAGCGTCTGAAATTTCAGTGTAAAATTCCTTGAAACGGTTTTCATCCCAGAGTTGCTTCGCGTTAATGATTTTTTCAATTGCTTTCTGATAAGGCGTTTTTGCGCTTTCTATATTTTGTAGAGATGACATTTTTTTGCTTTTGATTTTGGCGCGTGCAATAAGAAACAACACTAAAATTATTAAGAGAATGATCAAGGCAAGATAATATGGGGAGTAAAATTTGACTGGCGGTTCTATGTCTAAAATATCCCGCGGGGTTTTTTGAACAAACGGCAGAATGTTTAAAGTCAGGCTGGGGCTTTCAACCTGCAGTTTTTTCCCCTGCGGAGTTTCATAAATCCAGGTTACAGATGGAAAGGTCGACTTTCCCATTTCAAAAGGCATTATTGTAAAAATGAAATTTGAGAATTCTTTTTTTCTCTCTTCTTTGATGTCTTTGAGATAAAAGGGCGTTTCAGCTAAAACACTGGTGGAAGGGTGAACTTTATATCCCGGCGGCATTTCAGCTCTGAAATTCAGTTCGAAGGGGCTGGCCAAAAAAATTTTTTCTTTTGGTTTAGTCAGGGAAACCTGAGGCGTTGCCATGCCCATTTGCAGGAAAAAAAACAACAGCAGTCTGAGTACTATCTCCATCTTTTGATTTCCCGTCTTTTAAAGAATTTGACAAGTTCTCCGTGGAACTCTTCTCCGGTTTTAAGTTTGAGATAATCTATGCCCATTTTTTTAAATTTTTCCTCTACTTGTTCTATCCTGCGCAAGTTGATTCTTGAAAATTCTCTGCGGAAGAGATTGTCAGAAAGATCAAGCAAGACATCTTCTTCGGTCTCTATATTTTCAGCTTCCACGATGAAACGGGCACGTGGAAGATTGATTTCCATTTCGTCATATACTATTACGGGTATTATGTCGTGCTTTATTTTTGCCAGTCTCAGGGATTTTTCAAAGTTTGTGTCGATAAAATCCGAAATTAGAATAATAATGGAATTTCTTTTAAGAAGGCGGTTTATCTCGTCAATACCGCAAGAAAGGGAGGTCTTTTTGTTTTTTGGATTGAATGCCAGAAGTTCCCTTATTATTCTCAGAGAATGGTTCTTGCCTTTTCTCGGCGGAATGTAAAGTTCGGTTATGTCACTGAAAAGAAGAAGCCCTATTTTATCTCCGTTTTTAAGTGCCGAAAAGGCGAAGGTGGCGGCTATTTCCGCGGAGAGTTCGTTTTTTAGAGTTTGGCGCGAGCCAAAGAATTGGGAACCGGAAATGTCGCAGAGTATCATCAGATTAAGCTCCCGTTCTTCCGAATATTTTTTTATGAAAGGTTTGGAAAATCGGGCCGTAACGTTCCAGTCTATGTCTCTTACGTCGTCTCCCGGCACATATTCGCGAACCTCAGCAAATTCTATTCCCCTGCCCTTGAAGGCGCTTTGATATTCACCGGCAAACACTTCATTCACAAGACGACCCGTTTTTATTTCTATCTTTCTGACTTTCTTGAATATTTCAGCAGTGTCCATAAGTTAGGATGCCGCGATGGTTTTTAATGAGATGCCCTTCATTTTCCTTTTTGTTTGGCACGGGCGAAGCATTGCTTGGTCCTTACGGAACTTCTATGGTTTCAAATATCGTTTTTATTATATCATCCGAATTGATATTTTCAGCTTCCGCCTCATAGGTCAGAAGTATTCTGTGTCTTAGAACATCGTAAGCGACTGACTTTATGTCCTGAGGGGTTATATAACCTTTTCCTTCCATAAAGGCATAAGCCTTTGCCGCCTGCACCAGGAAGATGCTTGCTCTGGGACTTGCTCCATAAAGTATCCATGGTTTTATGTTCGATAACTCGTACTTTTCCGGGCGTCTTGTGGCGTCCACTATATCCACGACGTAGTTTTTTATTTTGTCGTCCACGTAAATCATGTCCGCGGTTTTTCTGGCTTTCAAAATGGTGTCAATAGACACTATTTTCTTTACTTTTGGAAGGGTTTGCCTGGACATTGTTTCAATAATCTTTTTTTCATCTTCCTTTGACGGGTAGGAGATGTTTATTTTCAGCATGAATCTGTCCACCTGAGCCTCCGGAAGGGGATAAGTGCCTTCCTGTTCTATAGGGTTTTGCGTCGCCATTACGAGGAAAATTTCAGGGAGGCGAAAGGTCTTGTCTGAAATAGTTATTTGTCTTTCCTGCATGGCTTCAAGGAGCGCGCTTTGCACTTTGGCCGGGGCGCGGTTTATTTCGTCAGCCAGAATAATGTTTGAGAAAATTGGTCCGCGCTTTGGATAAAAAGTCCCGTCTTTCGGGTTGAATATAGTGGTTCCCAAAATGTCTGCCGGAAGCAAATCCGGGGTAAACTGTATTCTTTGAAAGTGAGCTTCTATAATTTCTGCCAAAATTTTGATGGTGAGAGTTTTTGCCAAACCCGGTACGCCTTCAATAAGCAAGTGACCGTTTGAAAGAAGTCCCGTCAAAAGACCATTAATCATATCCTCCTGTCCAAATATCACTTTGGCCATTTCTTTTTTTATATCGTGTATGAAAATGCTGTCAGCGGCCACCTGTTTGTTTAAACGGCTTATTTCAGCTTCCATAGAGCCTCCTCGCGTTTGCTGTTTTTAGTTGGAATGTTTATGTTATTCAACTTTGAATATGGGTTTGGCTTGTTTTTGCTTCAGCTGCATTTCTTTGTGTGTTTCTATGTCTTTACGGATGTTATTAATCGCCTTGAGTGCTTTCACCCGCACCTCTTCATCGTAATCGTTTAGAGCTATATTGAGAACTGGTATGGCTTCTCTGTTGGCGAATTTTCCAAGAGCTTCAACCGCGCGAATTCTTGTTGTCTTGTCGTAACTTTTCAGCGCCTCGGCTAAAAGGGCGAGACTAATTTTTGTTTTGTCCTTTGCGAGCATATCGATTATCTTTATTCTGACTGATTTTTCGGTTTCCATTTCAAGCATTCTTTTTATTATAGCGATGACTTGTTCGTCCTGTATCTGCCAGAGAATTTCTGCGGCGGCGAATCTTACTTCAGGGTTTACGTCATTCGTGAGATTGCGCATGGTTTCGAGAGTTCTTCGCGAAAATTTCATTATGTACACTTTCTCGGTTTTAACCGGCAAAATATCTTCTTTTTGGAGAATTGCAACGTGCTGGCTTTCTTCTAATTCCGCACGTTTTTTATCTGAAATGAGATAATATATTCCGCTTATAAAAATCAAAGCCAGTAAAATCCATTTCATAGTTATTACTCCTTAACAGGGTTCACTGAAAAACCCTAACGTCTTGTATTCACTTCGTGAATACAACATTTCAAAATGAAGATTGCAAAGTGCAAATTGCAAAGTCATTCTTCCCTTCCTTTAAATCGCTTCTATTTTGCATTTTTCAATTTGCGTTCTGCATTCTGTATTGAGCTATCGCGCTTAATAGCTATTATTTTGTCAATGTATTAAAAATCATAAAAAACCCAAACTCAAAATGCAAGGTTTTTACGATTTGTTAACTAAAATCGTGCACTTTTGATTGCTTTTTCAGAGAACCCTAAACATTCTTTACTTTTATTTTTAGTTTTCGATTCGTAAAATGTATTTTAACCAACGCTGGCGATTTTATTTTCTTCCATTTTTCGCCGTTTACTGGTTCGCTTGAAATAAGAACTGAATTCTTGTTTTCGAGAAGCGCCATGTCCCAGAAATCCCATGTAGGGGTCATTAAAGACTGTTTTTGACTTTCGTGAACGCGCTTTATCATCGCATACAGATTCTTGCCGTCCGCAAACAAAATATTGAGTCCCTTGTAGGGATATTCAAATTTAGAATAATTTTTAACCGATTTCCAGATGGTTTCTATTTCATCCGCTACCGCAGGCAGAGCCTTTTCAATGGAACCATAGGCGTCCATCATTTTTATTGTCTGCCAGAAAAGAACCTCGCTGTCATTTCTTGAACGAATGTATTTTGTGTATTTCCCCAATCTGCTTTTCACTTCCTCGAATATGCAGAGAGTGCCGTTATGGGCGAAAAGAAAATCTTCAAAGCAGAACGGTTGACTGTTCACCTTGCCTATGAGTTTTCTCTTCGGTATTTTTCCGGGATTTGAGGCTGCCCGGATATGCGCTATGAATATTCTGCTTTTAAAATCGGCCGATCTTTGAAACATTTTTTTTTCGTGAGCGGCAAATCCCGGGCGTTTTAGCAAATGTATTCTGCCTTTGTTATCGTAATATCCTATTCCCCAGCCGTCTTTCTGATATCTGCCTTTTACGGCGTTTGATTGCAAGAGCAAAGATTTGTTGTGTTTGTAGAGAAAATCGCTGTAATTCAGGGGTTTGCACGCTATAGCGCCAATCATTCTGCACATAAAGATATTAAACTAATTTTTACCCGCCCGTTCAATATTGCTGCTACCCGCTTGCAAAGGGGCGCAAAAAAGATACTGATTGAGATTTCCTCTCCAACCTTGCTATAATAATTTAGTTAGAAAGTAAAAGTTTTTGGACTAAAAATAGTCAAGGAGTGGCTTATTATGGGTGATATAAAAATAGAGCCGCTGAATCCCATGGATGCGGACGCCGCCTTAAATGAAACAAATAATGAGGACGCTTCTGCCGCGAGAAATGAGATTGAGGCGGCCGGTTTCAATGAAAGACTTGTCGCTTATGTAATCGATGCCCTGCCTTTTGTGATATTTTGCTATTGGACGCTGAGTCTGTTTTCTAACATGGATTTAATAAAATACAATTCGGCGAATGAGCTCAAGTGGAAAGTGCTCTGGATAGGGCTTTATCTGCTCTATGAAACGATTCTTTCCTCCGGGCCGAGAGCGACAGTGGGCAAATATCTACTTGGTCTCAGGGTGAGGAGCAAGGATGGCGCTTATTTGAGTTTAGGTAAAGCGTTTTTTCGTTCGCTTGGTTATTTCGCCAGTTCCTTTGTCTTGAATATCGGTTTTTTGATGGCTCTTTGGACAAGGAATAGGAGAGCGTTGCATGATTTCATTGGCGCAAGCAGGGTCGTGCGGATAAGACCCAAAAAGGCCGTTTCCGACGTTATTATCACTGTTTTGGCGTGGGGTATGCTGGCTTTTTTTATAGGGAGTTGGACCTATCAAAATATATTGAAAGTCTCGCCTTATGAGAGGAGACAAATCGTGGCGGCTCGCAGAAGTCTGCTTCAAATAGGAAAATTGGAAGAGAGGCATAAGAGGATTTACGGTCGCTATACAAACGATATCAAAAGGCTGGTTCGTTTAAGCGAAAACCCTTCTTTTGTTAAAAAAAGTTTATTGAAAAGCACCGACCCCACCACTATCGAAATAGCGTCCAATGGAAGGGATTATATTGTTTCGGCCAAAGCAAAAAATTGGAGAAAGACAAAAGTTACCATCAGCTCGCTGAGCCGTTAAGAACTCGTTGGCAAAATGCGAACTATGGTAAAGGCAGAGACTATGTAACAGAACTTTTGTCTGAAACGGTCTGGCAATTAATGCAATACCGGGTTTGCGGAATTGCCTTTAGTCTTTTTTTAGGGATGGGTTTCCTGCAGATCTCGCAGTAACCGTAGCTGCCCTTTTCTATTTTTCTGAGAGCCATTTCGATATTGTTCAAAAGAGATATTTCATTGCTTGAAATTCCAAAGAAGAGTTCTTTGTCCACATTTTCGTTGGCAGTGTCTATCATGTCACCAACATCATGTTCAATAACATCAAATTCTTTTTTCTTTTTAATGTCCTTCTCCACTGTTGCTTTCATTTCCACAAGCTGCTTAAGCATTGCGTTGATGTCTGACTGAGTTAAATGCCTTTTTGCGGCAGAACTTACGTTTTTTCTTTTTTTCTTTTTGGCTTTATTTTTGCTTGCAGGAATCGTTCTTTTTGTTTTCTTTTTATTTTTGACCGTTGCCCCTTCTTTCAATTTTCCCTTTTTGCGCTTTGTCGTTTTTTTATTCAGCGCCGCCGCAGTTTTTCTACCTGTCTGCGTGCTACGTACAGGCAGGCCTTTCATCTTTGCCGATTTTTTCCCTTTTTTTCCCATTTTTTTTCTCCTTTTGAATAAGATGTCGTAAAAAAAACTGGTTTTTTTGCACTTATTGTTTTCTTTGTTTCAGAAATTATTCTGCGGTGGATTTTCGGCAGATTAAAAATGCCTTTTATCGTTTCAGAATCTATAAACACGGGTTTTTTTATAAATCTTTCGCTTAATCTGCGCTCTATCATGCGGCTATCGAAGACAGATATATCTAATTTAGGACTATCGGAACAGAAATTAAATGCCCACGGCATATCATAGCTGGGAATAAAAGAAATGTAGGATTTTACGCTCTTAAAAACTTTTTTCAACGTATTGGTTATCAGAGGATGCAGAGTAAACTGGGTTAGAGAGCCCGGACCGCCCTGGGAAACAAAAATTCCGTTTTTATTGAGACGTTTTTTGAGAAGACGGTAAAATTCAATGGTATACATCTGGTAAGCCGGGCCGCCTTCTATGGGACTGGGCAGGTCGGAGTATATTATGTCAAATTTCAATTCGCTGTTTTTGACATATTTATAAGCATCCTGGACGAGAATGTGTAAATTGGAATTTGAAAAAGCGCCTTTGTGCCACGATGGCATATATGCCTGAGCAAAATTTAGTATGTGGTAGTCAATATCCACCATTATTAATTTTTTGACATTTTTGCAATTCAAAATTTCGCGGGCTGTTGCTCCTTCCCCCCCGCCGAGTATCAGGACTGTTTGAGGATTGGGGTGAGCGCACAGGGCGCAGATGGTTAGAGATTCATGATATATGTATTCGTCGAATTCGGCTGATTGAGTTTCCGAATCTATTACGAGGCATTTACCAAAAGAGAAAGTTTCAAAGAGATTCGCTTTTTGAAATTCTGTGGTTGAGGAGGCTATGAACTTTTTTATTTTATGAGCATGAAACTCCCCTTTACTGAACCATTCCACGAACCATTTTCCTTTCGGGAATTTTGCGGAGCCTGTTGTTATCCAGGGGAAATTTTCCGGTTTTTTCATGGGACAAGTCCGCGTTCCATTTTCATGACGCTGAAGTGTTTGGGCTTGAACATTTTCTTGATAACTTTAAAAGCAGCCCACGGCCTGGATTTTTCTCCGCAGGTATAGAGGTCGATGGAAGCATATCTATGTTCAGGCCAGGTATGTATGGCAAAATGGGATTCCGCTATAACTATCACTCCTGAAACTCCGTATGGTTGAAAGTGATGGAATATGGAATCTATAGCGACGGTACCCGCGGCTTTTGCCGCTTTGAGCATTATATTCTGAACTGAATCTACCTTAGAGATTATATCAATGTCGCAGTCGTAAAGTTCTACTATAAGGTGTTCGCCAAGAACTCTCATGATATTACCTCTAATGCTCTGTCCAATAAATATTTGATAGTTTGGCAGAGTTAATTTTGGAGCGAAACAAGGCGTGAGGAATGAGCATATCTTGTGATATGT
>CALEIX010000188.1 GCA_937898825.1 uncultured Elusimicrobia bacterium
GAAATGTTGTATTCACGAAGGAACGCCGCATCGCCTAACAAAGTATTCACACTGCGCTTCGCTTGCACTTCGGGAAATCGCCTTCCGCGACTTCGTGAATATAAGACGTTAGGGTTTTTCAGTGAACCCGAAATAGAAATGAGAGCCATAAAAATAACCGCGCTCTTGCAGGAAAAAATATTTTCAGTTTCAGCCTGAATTCAACGAGCAGTTCCTTAAGAAACGTATAACATTTGGAATCAATCTTAAGTTTTGAAAAATCAAGCAGTATTTTTCCCCGCCTTTCCAGCGAGACGTTTTTTATCTCAGTGACAAAATGTCTAACCCGTTCTCTGTCAAGAACCCCTTCGGCCCTGATGATTATTTTTTCCTTGAAGCAATTTTCATAAACCGAAACCAAAAAAGTTTCTTGACTTTTAAATTTTTCAGTCAGGAAGGAAAGTGAAAACTGCGGCGGGGGTATTCTCCATGTTTTGCGGGAAGTTTTTGGGTGTTGAAACAAGTTAAGTTTGATTTTGACGGCAGTCCAGCCAATAAAGAAAAAAATCAGTAGAGATGCTAGATTCTGAAGCAAGGAAGGCTTGCCGAAGGTTTTGTAAATTTGCCCGGTCAGCAAACTTATATCTTTTCTGGTCTTTTTATTTGGCGCCAGAATTTTTCCCGCCGTTAAAATCGGGTATGCCTTTTTTATTTCAGTTGCGAAACGCAGCGCCTTTTTCCTCAAGATAGAATTTGTCGAATCTTTGTGGGTGATGTAGCCGCGCAACATTGTTTTTACCACGCGGTATATGGACGGACCCTGAATTTGATAATCTTTCTCAAAACATCGCTTTTGGACATTTTCAAGTTCCTCCGCGCTCATGTTTGGATGCTCGATTATGGACTTAAATCCTGTTGCCATTTTCCATCTCAATTCTTCGTCAGAAAGGTATTCTTTGCGCATGGCGGAGTTTTTGAGAGAGTTCATATAGAGAGGAGTGCCGGCTATGGGATTGTAGATGAGGAACTGGGCAAATTCCGGCTCCAGCGACATCAGATTCTCAAACTCCCTTTCTATAACTTCCCTGTTTTGATAATCAAATCCTATTATCATGGAAGAGAGAATCAGTATTCCGTTTCGATGGAGTTTATTGAATATCTCGCCGGGCGAAACCCCGTCTCTTTTAGCATATCCTGCCCTTTCTCCTTCATATCCTATCCACACTCCGTCTATTCCCATTTCAAGCAGGTCTTCTGTTTTGTACATGCTCAGCGCCTTGATGCTGGCAAAAACAAAGATAGACAGGGGAATTCCTCCATGTACAACGCAATCCCTGAATTCCATCGCCCGTTTCCTGTCAAGAAGGAAATCTTCGTCTATTATGGTGAATTGCGCCTCCGGATTGATTTTGAGATGCCGCTTTATTTCGGAATATATATCGGCTCCGCTTTGCAATAGTTTGATATGACGCCTGTTAAAATAATGGGAGGTGGAGCAGAAATCGCAGCCGTTCGGACAGCCCAGACCTGCAAAAATCATGCCCGTGTACGAAGTTTCTTTTGAGAAAATTTTCAGCTTACTGCCTACTAACGGATGTTTATAAGGAGGTTTTTTCGGTGGATTTTTCAAAATTTTCCTGAGGTTTTCGACGCCCTCGCCGCGGGAAATATAGTCGCACCAGGGTTTCAATGCTTTATCAGGGAGGCTTGTTCCATATCCCCCAAGGATGATTCTGGACTGAGGGGAATGTTTTCTGATAATATTTGCTGTGATTTTCATTTTATGGTAAGTGGCATTTATAAAGGATATACCCACATATTGATAGCCCTTTTCTAGTTCTTTTACCAAGTCTTTTTTGGAAGGGTAATGAAGAACTGTGGCAGGATTTTCTATGTTCTCAGCCAGATAGTCTAAAGAAAATTGTTTATGAAGGGCGCGGGGACTGAAAACGCCTTGAGACTTTGTGATTTGCGCATGCAGAAGTTCGTAGCCGACGCTTTCGGCATCCCCGTATTTGGGGCCGAGAGGTTTTATAACGCTTGTAAGCAAAATTTTTGGAAGCCCGTTTCTTTTCTCTTGCATTGAAATCTCCATGCTGCTCAGTCTTAGTCTGCCAGTTCGGGAATATAAAATGGCGGGACGGCAAGGTGTAAGCAGTTAGAGTATTATACCATAATATTGCAAGCCCTTACTTAGGGTTTGCTGAAAAAGTCTATTTGCAAGAGAAATTAGCCGATTTTTAGCCGAAACAAGGAATGAGGAGTAGCCTGTCCGCCGTTTGTTTTGGCGGAAGCATACCTTTTTATGGGTCGCCTGTCCGCCGAAGCAGCCTGCCCTCCAAAGCAGTAATGGAGGGTAGTGGCGGATAAGCGACGAATGACGACCATAAACCACTCCCGCATTGGGTCGTGGGAGCAAACTCGCGCTGATATACACCAGAGCA
>CALEIX010000189.1 GCA_937898825.1 uncultured Elusimicrobia bacterium
TTTCAAGCAGAAGACGGCATACGAGATGTAGAGAGGTCTCGTGGGCTCGGAGATGTGTATAAGAGACAGCTGTTACTCAAACTGTGCCTAAAAAGATTTTCACTCCAAATAATGACGGCGTCTGGGATGAGTTCCACATAATATTTGAAAACCCCGAGGGTTTGGCGATAAGCGAAGCCAGGGTTTACGATCTGGGAGGGAGGGAGGTAGCCAAACTTGTAAGCGGAACTTATAATTCGCAGGATTCGCTTATGTGGGACGGGAAGCGCAGTGGAAGCGCGGCCAGGGCCGGCATTTATATTTATCAGTTCAAGGCAGGGGGCAAATATTATAACGGAACAATAGTGCTCGCGAGATAAGTTTAAAGGAAAGTTATTATAATGGAAATAATTATGAAATATTTTAAGGGTAAGATTTCATCTGAAGCGTCAAAAATGTGCCTGACGCTTTTTGTCGCATTTTGCCTGAATATGAATGGATACGCTGCTTTTATTGATTCTGGATTCGGGGCGCGCACCGCGGCCATGGGGCAGGCGTTTACAGCCGTTAGCGGGGATGTAAATTCCTTATTGGTTAATCCTGCTTCTCTGGCCACGTTGAAATATCCTGAAATTTCCGCTTTGTATGGCAGAATGTATATGGGGCTTGAGGATGATTCCAAAATAGGGCAGAACTATTTCATTTTTGCTTCTCCGCTTGGCCAATATTTGCCCGGCATTGTCGCTTTTGCATGGCAAGAGGTCAGTCTTTCTGGTTATTATTCCGAAAGTTCTTTTGTTTTGTCTTATTCCACGCGGGTTAAAACCGGTCTTTTTGCGGGAGGCAATCTGAAAATGTTAAGGGTGAGTTATGAGTCCGACGTTTACACCGAGGCAGACCCGCTTTTTAACAACGGTTACTCCAAAAGCGCTCTGGCACTGGATGTCGGCGCAATATACAAACTCAGTAAGAAATATAATGTGGGGTTGGCTATAAAGAATCTCAATCAGCCGGATACAGGCATTGAGGGGAATAATAAAGTCCCGATTCAAATAAGATTGGGAGCCGCTTATGTGAAACCCGAAAACATTTTTGACTTTGATGTTTCCTATTGTGACTCTGACTATGACTTTTCGCTTGGAGCGGAGCGCTGGATTAATTCGCGATTTGCGCTGAGAATGGGAATTCTGGCGGGAAAAAATGCCAGGAGAAATTTCAATCTGGGTTTCGGAGGGAGGCACAGCAACTTTCAGATGGATTATTCGTTCACGCTGCCTCTCGGGGGAATAAGATCCACTTCGGGCTTGCATAAGCTTTCTTTTTCAATGCGATTTGGACCCTCTTATGCGGCATCTTTCCCCGCAACACCTAAAGATATGAAAGGTGTCTTAAACCGAATTGAAGAAACTATGCGGATGATGAATGAATCCCGCGAAAAAGCCAAACGACAGGAAGCGCAAATATTGGAGCTTGAAAGAAAATTGAAGAAGCAGGATGAAATGATGAAGCGGGTGGTATCTCCGGTTTCCTCTTTGCCTGTCTCCACGAGCCAGGATATCGACGTTAAAATCAGTTTGCTTAGAAAAGAACTTGAAAACTCGCGGCGGGAGATAATGGTTTTCAAAAACAAGATTGCGGAACTTGAAAAAAAATATTCCGCAGGAAAAAAAGTTTCCAGGCCCGTCAGAAAGCCTAAAATCAAAAAACCGAAAGAAAATATATATGTGGTCAAAAAGGGCGATACTTTGAAAAGTGTGGCGCAGAAAATTTACGGTGATACGTCAAAATGGATTGAGATATATAAAGCCAATTCCTCAAAAATAGGCAGAGGGGGGGAAATAAAAAAGGGACAAATATTAATCTTGCCATAGGAAGGGATATGAAAGATTGGGATGAATCTAATTTAGACGAAAGCACTATAGACGATCTGGAGACGGCGAGATTGGCCCTCAGATGGGCCCTGGATAAGTTGCGGCGCCTTCAGGAGGATTTGCTCAAACAGAAGCAGACCATACAGGAAAAATCAAGTCAAATTGCCTTCCTCGAAAATCAGTTAAAGAGTAAAAGCGAAGAAATGAATAAAATTCTCGAGAGTCATCGGGAGGAACTTAAAGCCAAGCATGATTCTCTGGAATATCAACTAAAAAATCAGTTGGAGCGCATCTCCGAAAGGGAAAGGGATGTGGAGGAGAGAGTACGCAAGCAGGAGGAAAGTTTTAAGAACAAGGAAGCGCGTCTTCTTGAGGATTATCAAAAGAAATCCGAGGAGCTGAGAGCCAGATGGTCCAAGATAGAGTCTGAACTCTGGCAACTCAGACAGGAGCAGGTTTTGAAGCAGCAGGAGTTTGACAAATTGTATGCGGCCAGGTTGGAAGAGGAAAAACGAAAACTTGCCGAAGAAAGCGAAAATATGCGCGCGGCTCTGGAAAAAAACTACAAAATCAAATTTGAGGAGTTAGAGGAAAGAGAAAGGATACTCAAGGAGGAAATAAATAAGCAGGAAGCGGTTTTGAAATGGGCGAAGGATAGTTGGCAGAAAGAGGTGAATGAGAAAGAAAAAGCGTTGAGGCAGAAGGAAGCTGATATTGAAAAAAGGATTATTGAAAAAAACAATGAACTTGAAGAAGCGAAATTGAAAATAGACCTTTTGGAGAAGCAGATTAAAGACCTGCCTGCTGCAGTGGAGCAAAGAGACGAACAGATTGAGAGATATAAAAGCTCCCTGGAAAGTCTGGAGAGCGTTATTAGAACGCTTGAAGAGGAGAAGAAAAATCTGAAAAGTGGTTATGAAGAGAAAATATCTTCTTTAACGGTTGCTCTGGAGACGGAGAGAAATAAACTTGGCGATCTTGAATCCGAAATTCCCAGGCGTCTTAAAATAACTATTGAGCATGAGCGGGGAAGATTTCAGGAAAAACTGAAAGAGCTAGAATATAATTTCAAAGAAGACCTTAAGCGAAAGCAGGAAGAAATAGATTATCTGCAGCAAGTCTTAAAAACTTTTGAAGAAAACTCAAAAAATCTTCAGAATGAGAGAGACTCCCTCGTTAAACGCCTGGACACTCTGGAAGTGAAAAACAGCTCTTTGAAAGACGAGTTTGCTTTCAAGGAAAAGCAGCTAGAGTCCGAGTACAATATCAGGTTAAAGGTTGAAATAGAAAAGCAAACCCAAAATTTGAGGAATGAACTTGACACCGCCCAGAAAATTTACAGCGATAATCTGAAAATGAAAGTGGAGGAGATAGGCCATTTAAGGAAAGAAATGGAAGATATTGCTGTAGAAAACTCCGAACTTAAAAATAGAGTCCTCAATTTGAGAAAAGAAATGCGTTTAATTGAAGAAAAGGCGATGGAAGAGCAAAACCGCCTTATTGAAAGGCATACCTCTGATATTGCTGCGGTTAGAGACAAACTTTTGTCCGGATATAAGGAAGAACTTCAGAAAAAGACGGAGGAAGTGGCCGCCAATTATAGAAAAGAAAGGGAAAGTATACAGCAGGATTTCCAGCGTCAACTTGAAAACTTGAATGTGCTTCTTGCAAAACGGGAGGAGGAAATCAATCGTTTCAGAACAGCGCTTGAGAAAAGCGAAGAGGAGAAGAAAACTCTTATTCTGGAAGAAAGAAGCAAGGCGAAAAGCGACATTGAAATTAAAGAAAAGGGCTTTCAGGAAACGGCAAAGCTTTACGAAGACAAGATAGCCTCTCTCTGCAAAAGTATAGAGACATTAAAGATAGAAAAGGAAGAGATGATTCTTCTTGAAAGGGAGCGTCTTGAAAAAATATATCTTGAGAAGGAAAAGGACCTTGAAGAAGAGATATCCGCCAAGAATTCTCAGATAAACCTGCTCAGGGAAGAATTGATAAGAATAAAGAACGACAATGAGAACTTAGCGAAGGATTTTTCGGCGAAAGAAGCGAATTTAAAAGACCAGATTTCTCAACTTGAAGAAAAATATATTCAGGCGGAATCCGAGTTCCATAAAAAATTAAGCGAATCTATTGAAAGAGAAAAAGCGAAATTCAAAGAAGCGGTATCTAAAAAGGAAAACGAGATTGAGACTGTCAAGGCGTTGAAAGAGAAGCAAGATGAAATTTACAGAAATTCGCTTTCTGAACTCAGGTTCAAGATTTCGCAAACTATGGGAAACCTTGAATCTGTCAAGCGCCTGGCGGACGACAGACAGAATCAGATAAGCGCTCTGCATATGGAGATGGTGGAGGCTAAGAAGACTTATGAAAACGAAATAATGACGCTTAAAAATCATTTGGCGGAGCTCGGACGCAGATACAATGAGGTAAAGAACAATTATGAGAATCAGAAAATTACTTTTGACGCCTATGCAGACGAGAGCAGGAGAAAGATAAACGACGCGATGATGAAACTTAGAAAGACTGAAGAGTCTCTGAAAGAAAGAAACAATCTTGTTGAGGAATTAAAACGAGAAGTAGAATTGCGGAAAATAGAGTCGGATAAAAGAGGCGAGGATTATAACCAGCTGGAGCTAAAACTTGAGGAACATAGAAGCAGGATAATAAATCTCGTGAATGAAGCCAGGAGCCGGGAGGCTCTTCATCAGGAGAAGTTGAAGGAACTGGAGAGCGAGATAAACAGGAAGGAAATGGAAGTTTCTCAGCTAAGGGGCAAAGTTAACGAATTGCTTGAAAAAAACGAGGTTAAAGACAGGGAAAAAGAGGAACTTATAAATCAATGGAAAGAAAGGGTCGCCGAATATAAAGATAGGATTGTAGAACAGGTAAAGAAATTTGAAAAAGCCAGGGAAGCAATAGAATCCGCTTCCGAAGAAAAAAGGAAGGAATTGGTTTCACAAGTGGGGCTTTTGAAAAACGAAATCTCAAATAAGAACATTCTGATTGAGAAATTGCAAAGTGATATTAAGAATATATCGGAGGAAACAACTAACTATAAAAACCTTTTAAATGAGGCATTAAGGGAAAGGGATGAGGCGATTTCTGAGCTATCCCGTAAAACCAGCGCGCTTCACGAAAAGGAAGAGAATATTACCAAACTTTCGGAAAAGATTGAGATTTTGAGAAAAGACTATGAGCGCATCAACGCAGGGTATGAAGCGGAGAGAAAAAGATTTCAGGAGGCAGAGACAGCTGCTAACGCGTTGCGGAACGCGATTGAGGGCAGAGAGGAAACAGCAGCAAGACTGGAAGATGAAAAGAACCATCTTCAAAAACAAATGGAAAGGCTAAAAGAGATGCACCTTAGTGAAGTTAAAAAATGCCAGGAAATAGAGGTTTTCGCTCAAAGTTCAGCGTCTGCGTTGAAAGAAAAGGAAGGAGAGTTGAAGAGAGTTGTTGCGGAAATGACGCAGGTTCAAAAAGAGTGTAAGCGCCTGAGCGAAGAAGCGGAGGCTGAAAGGAAGAAGCGCCAGGAGATGGAGGTCTCGGCGCGGAACGCGAAGAATATGCTGAAGGAAAGTAATGATGAGATAAGGAGACTGAAGGATGATATTTTGAATCTGCAAAAAGAGTTGGCTAAAGCGACAAATATTTCTGAAACCGAAAGAGCAAAACGCCAGGAAATAGAGGTTTTCGCTCAAAGTTCGGCGTCTGCGTTAAAGGAAAAAGAAGAGAATCTTAAAAGAGTTTCCGAATCTTTGGCTCGTCTTGAGAAGAAGAACGAGGAGGTTGCGGAAAATTATGAGCTGGAAAAGCGAAAACATAATGAACTCCGGTCGACAATAAACGTCTTAAAAGCAGTTCTTAAAGAAAAAGAAGAAAATGCAGAAAAATTGGAAAAGGAATTGAAACATGTTTGTAAGCAGATGGAAAAGTTGAAAGAGAAGTGCGGCAGCGAGGTTAAAAAACGGGAAGAAATCGAGACTTTTCTTGAGTCTTTGTCTTCCCAGCTTAGCAAAAGAGACGAAGAAGTAACGCGGCAAAACCTTGAGATAGACAATTTGAAAAAAGAGATTGGGAAATTAAAAAGCAGGTATATGGCTGAGAAGAGAAATAAGGAAGAGCTGGACGTATATGCGCAAAGCATGGTTTCAGCGGTGACGGACAAGGAATCTGAGGTGGAAAAACTCAACAGGGAACTGCAGGCGGCCAAAAATCAAATTGAAATTTTTTCGTCTCAAATAAGGGAAAAAGAAGAAACAGTGCGGTTCTTAAGCACGGAGTTGTCCAAAATGAACATTATCAAAAGCGAATGGGAAAAAAGCAGAAAGACGATTGAGCTGCTTAAAGAAAGGATAAGATCATGGAAGAAGAAGTAAAAAGTTTTTCCATGGACGTTAAAAGTCTTGAAGAAGAAGTGACCGACCTTTTCGGGGTTATAAACGACAAGGAAACTGCATACGCTTTTAAGATAGAAGAATTAAAAAAAGAGTTGGAATCGGTCAGGAGCGAATTCGACCGGAAAATTTCTGCGTATGAAAATGAAAAGCGCAAATTACTCGAGAAGATAGAGGAAATCCGCAACGAGGATGAAAAGAATCTGGCAAAGCAGAGGGAATCCTATGAAAGGATAGTGTCTGAATTGTCAATCAGAGAAAAAAAGTTGCTTGAGAAAGTTGACAGATTTAATCTTGAAATTTATTCGCGGAAAAGCGAAATTGAAAAATCAAACGCTGAAATCAGAAAGTTGAATTCTTTGAATGCCATGCTCGAGGAAAAGCTTTCCGAGGCAAAGAGCCTGATTCTCAAGAAAGAGGAGATGGCTAAAAACGCCTCGCTGGTTGCGAGTGATAGAGAAGTGGAAATAAAGAAACTGTGGCAGGTTATTGCTGTCTCTTATACACATCTGACGCTGCCGACGAATTAGACGGTGTAGATCTCGGTGGTCGCCGTATCAT
>CALEIX010000190.1 GCA_937898825.1 uncultured Elusimicrobia bacterium
AATCTTCATTTTGAAATGTTGTATTCACGAAGTGAATACAAGACGTTAAGCGCAATGGCTCAATACAGAATGCAGAATGCAAATTGAAAAATGCAAAATAGAAGCGATTTAAAGGAACAGGAAAATGACTTTGCAATTTGCACTTTGCAATCTTCATTTTGAAATGTTGTATTCACGAAGTGAATACAAGACGTTAAGCGCAATGGCTCAATACAGAATGCAGAATGCAAATTGAAAAATGCAAAATAGAAGCGATTTAAAGGAACAGGAAAATGACTTTGCAATTTGCACTTTGCAATCTTCATTTTGAAATGTTGTATTCACGAAGTGAATACAAGACGTTACTTGTAATTCAGTGCCCGGGAGTGTTTTTTAGATACTTATTTATACAAAAAGTATTTTTCCCGCTCTTTCATAAAGGTGAAGTTTATTTTATTTATTTCCCCAAGTGTTTTTTGGGGTTTTTCGCCACCGATTATCATGTCGGATATTGCGCATCTGCCGACCATTTTGATCAATTCCTGTTTCCGCAGCTCAAATTCTTTTTCATTGTAGTTAAGCAACCAGTATGCCGCATGCAAAAATACGGCAAAGGAATTAACCTTCTTTCCGTCTTTCACTTTTATTTTTATTCCACGGCAGATTTTATTTTTGTACATGTTTTCGGATGGAACTCTTTCTTCAAACTGGAATTTAACGCCCCTTAGTTTCGCTTTGTTGAGTTTTTTCACTATTTTCCTCGCTTTCATCCAGGGAGCGCCGAACCAGAGGAAGGGAGAATTTGTGCCTCTTCCGACGGAAACATTAGTCGCTTCAAAGCAGCCAAGACCGGGATACAAAAGTTCGGCCTCAAAATTTCTTATGTTTGGGGATGGGTTTATCCACGGCAGTCCTGTTTCACGGAAAAACATGTTCCTCTTCCAATTTCTCATTTTGACTATTTTTAATTTGAGGTTCGATAGATTTTTTTTCTCTTTATGAAAGAGAGCCATTTCTCCGGCAGTGAAACCATGCCTGACGGGGACTCCGTAGTAAGCAGTGAATGCCTTTATACCCTTTTCTAACACAGGACCTTCTATTATTTTTCCTCCTATGGGATTTGGTCTATCCAGAACGATAAACTCGATGTTGTTTTTCGCAGCTTCTTCCATGGCGTAGCCCATGGTGGTAAGGTAAGTGTAAAACCTTGCGCCTATATCCTGAATGTCAAATACGAGGGTGTCAATACCGCTTAGCATTTTAGTGGTGGGTCTTTTTGTTTTTCCGTAAAGACTGAAAACCGGTATTTTTTTTGTTCCGTATTTGGAGTTTTCTATTATCTTGCCGCCTTCTCTTATTCCCTTAAGACCATGCTCGGGCGAGAAGATTGCTTTTAACTCTATTTGTTGAGAATCATAGAAGACTGACAGGGCACTTTTTCCTTTTACGTTCAAGGCCGAATGGTTGGTTATAAGTCCGACCTTTTTGCCTTTTACTTCCTCGAAATTATTTTTCTGAAGAATGTCCAACCCGGTGAGGACCTGGGAGTGAGAGTTAGTGACGCTGAAAAAGACAAGCAGAAACATCATGTTTCTTTTCATTTTATTCCCTTTTTCAAGAGGATGTAAAAAGCGCCTTTTTCCCATACTTTGTTTGCAAATGTGTGCGCTTCGCTTCCCGTTCCGGCGAAAAAATCCACCCTTCCCGGGCCCTTAATCGCCCCGCCGGTATCCTGACACAGAACAAATCTTGAATCCATTTTCATTTCTTTGAAATTGCCGCCTTTATCTAGCTGAGGGAGCTTAAATTGCGCGTAAGCTATGGCTCCCAGCGGCACAAGGGTCTCATCTATCGCCACAGACCTTTTTGCCGTCAAAGGATATTTGTAGGTGCCCTGGGGCCCGTCGGTCGGGTCGTTTATTTCCTCAAGTTCGAAGAAAGTGTATCTTTTATTTGAACATAAAATTTCCTTTTGAAGCTCGGGGTGCGACAGAACGAATTTCTTTGCTTTTTCGAACGTGATTCCCTTCCTTTTCATTATGCCTTTTTCTATCATGTAACTTATCCATCCCTTGAACGGGAGACTGTTTGTGGCGGCGAATTTTACCCTCATTTCCTTGTTGTTTTCAAGTTTCAGTCTTCCGGAACCCTGAATGTGAAGATTCATGACTTCTATCGGGTCAGTAAACCATGCGAGCGGCTTTGCCTTTCCCTCAAGAGCTTTCCCAAAATCTATCTCTTCTCTGGTGTAATAGGGCACAAGTTTTTTGCCTTCCAGGCGGCCGGTTATTTTTTCTCCCTTGAATTTCGGATTAAAAATTTCAAGGTCGACTTCTATCAAGTCGTCCGGCCATGAGTATATGGGATACTTGTAGTTTTCAGTTTTTTTGAGGCTTGCTTTTATCACAGGTTCATAATATGAGCTGAAGATTACCGCTCCGTCTTTACGACCAGGCACAAGGCGATAAATTTCAAAATTTTTTTCTATCGCGTTTTGAAGATTACCATGGTTTTCTTCGATTATCTTTTTAAATAACTCGGCGGAGGCAAGCAGCTCGGCGCGCGCAATCTTTCTTGAGCCGATAAGATATGTTCTGTCAGGTTTTTCCATGTTTTTCAGGTAGGTGATATTATATTTCAAAGCTTTTAAGAGGTTTTCCTTTTTGTGCGCGTCCTTAAAAATGGGAATTTCAGAATTTTTCAGAAGTTTGAAGAACTTTGATTTTTCTTTTGAGATGCGCGGTTTTTCTACAGTTTTTTTGGGGGGTGCAACGGCGCAGCCGGAAAACAGAATAGGTATAATACACAGGTATATAAATTGGGACTTCATTTTTCCTCCGGAATTTGATACAATTTTCACAATACACTTTATTATTTCAAAAAATATGGTTGTGAACAAGGGGGAAACTTATGATTTCAAAAGCCCTAAATGAATTTTGTCTGGTATTGATGCTAATTTTCGCTCCGTCGCTTCTTCTGGCCAAACCTGCCATTCTCATAAATTTCAACGGAAGGGTTGATGTAAGCGTGAATGAAACGGCCGACTGGCAGCCGGCCGTCATTAGAATGAAAATAGATGAAGGCGGCTCCATAAAAACGTATGAAAACTCGGGAGCGTTGATATTGATGCCGAACAAGACAAGAATATGGATGAGGGAAAATTCAGCCCTTGAAATAGAACAGAAAAAAACGCTTTCAAGCCGCCTCAATTTCCTTTTCGGCAAGTTGAAAATCAGGGTGCCGCATCTTTTGAGGGGAGAGTTGTTCAAGGTAAGGACGCCGGCGGCTGTGTGCGCTGTGAGGGGAACGGAGTTTGCCATCTCTCTTGGCGAAGAAGGAAAGACGGATATATACGTGCTCTACGGCGAGGTGAAGATGCGCTATAACATTCCTCCTCCCTCCGGCAACGAGGAGATTCTTCTGCCTCAGGGGCATGCCTTTCACATAGAAGAAATGGGAAAAGAAGGCGTTCACAAAATTATGACCAGGGCCGAAGAATTGGCGGGAATTGAAAACTGGAACCCGGGGCTGAACGAAAAAGAAAGAAGAGAACCAATTAAAAGAAAAGAAACTGAGAGAATGAAAATGAGGCAGTTTGCTAAATCCACAAGACAGACCAACAAAAATATTAGTTCTTTCGCGTACAAAGTTAAAGAATCTGACCTTGAGGCAGGCAGGACCCTTAAAGACATTCACGGAAATCTTGTCAGGGTGGACCAGCGTCTTATGAGACCGGACGGGAAAACCCTTCAGTTTTTTAACCTGGTTAAAAGACCGGTTTACAACTATTCTACGCCTAATATAGGTGAGAAGTTCGAGTATAAGGGGAATCAGGGCATAACGAACAGGCTGGACCTGATGCAGATAAACATGGTTTTCAACCAGGACATTCCCGAAAGAATGGAGGAATGGGCGGGTTTCTTTGACAAGGGCGCGGTAAAGGCGGAAAAAGCAGCTTTTATAGCTGCCAACAGAACCGACCCGGATAATATCTTTTTTGTGGCGGAATATTATTTAAGGGATGAGTCCAGAGATGAACTGGTAAATAATGCGCGGGTGATTTTTCCTGATATGACTTTGGCTCAGTCGTATTCTGATGATGCAGACAGGGATGTTTTGATAACCGGAATAGTGAATAAAGACGATTTTCTGAAAATAGCGAATGTTGATTCTTCAATAAGCGGTTTCAGGATAGAGGATAATAATGATGCGAACGGAAGTATAAGGGAAAAGAATGGAGCAAAAATCGGCGGTGCGGTATGGGGAATTAAAATCTCTCCCGGTAGTTTAACCGACTTGCGAGGTTCTGAAATCTTAACAAATTCCAATGTTTATTGGGAGAAGGATAAAACAGGGGACGACAGACTTTACAATTTCCAAGCCGATGCCTATAGGGTTGGTGGAGTAACCGCTGCCGGGGTTTTGGGGACGAGCAATGATGTTTTTTGGCTAACCAAAGAGAATTATGGAATAACCAATTCAGGGTCATTGGCAAATACTTCTGATTTCACAGATACCGGAAAAGACCCCTTTTCCCTTATGAAAGAACATGCGGTTGAAAGTATTGTTCACGTGAAGAATGACGCGAGCGGTTCCGACACGAGAACATCGATTTGCACAAGCGATTATTCGCCAGACGGGGTGTCGCATAATGGCGAGAATAATAACATTGACCTTGTTCTTATTCCCGATTTGCCGGTAGCGGCCGTTCAAAGAATGCTTCCGGCAGTGGATAAATTAAGTAATTAAGGAAAAACGTCATGAGAAAAATAATTTTAGCCAGCTTAATTTTAGCAAGCACAAGTCCTGCTACCGCTCTGGATTTGAAATCCAAGTCCATGCAGTTAATTGGCGAGGTTGTGGCCAATCCGGCGGCTTTTTTCTACGATTTCCAGCAGGATGTAGAAGCCACCCTGCCGCTTCCACCCGGGAAGTCTTACGGTTTTCAGACGGGGCTGTTTCCCACCATGCTTCCCATGGGATATATGAATTTGTCAGGAAAATACAGGATATTCGCCGAAGGCAGGGTGTCTCCCGGTTTTCCTCAGGTTGATTTGATAGGGGGATATTGGAATATGCTCTGGGCGAAGATTCTGGCGAATCAAAGTGACGATGTGGACAGCGCCAGATTCTACGGATACTACGGAACGCTTATGCTCAGTTCTTCATTGAGCCCGAAGATACGGAGCTTCTGGGGGCTTAAACTTTCCCGCCTGAGGGCCCGGCTGGATTTGAACAAGACAGTGGATTTCATGGGGGTCGGGGTTAATAGTTTTGATTCTGGCTTTGAAGACACGTTTTTTATAATTGGCATAGAAACTCCGAGAACTACGGACAAACTCTGGAGTCTGCAGTTGAACTATGGATTGAACGAAAATGCGCTTGCGGTCAAAGCCATGTGGCAGGGTAAGTATTTTGATCTCGGGCTTAATTTCTATCCGGAAGGTGTGCTCGTGGTGCACCCGGTCTGGAATTTTCACATAAATTTTGAATAGAGGGCAAAATGAAAAGAATACTGTTTATCATTTTAATAGCGTGTTTTCAGAATCTTTTTTCAGCCGGGTTTGAATCTGAGATTTTTACGCCGTATGTCAACATGTCCTTTTCAGAAACGGCGTTTATGCCTTCCGTTGGCGATTTCTTTACCGGGGGTGACATAGGCGTGGAAACCGGGCTTTTGGCGAAGATAAACAAGAGGAATTCTCTTTTCGGGCTTTATACGTTTGATTATGACGGGCCCGGGTTCCAGCCGCAGGAAGAAGGCGAATTTTTAGAGAGAAGAATGTCACACAATATAAACGTGGAATACAGGAGAAATCTCGGTGGAAAGTTCAGGTTACGTCCGTCTTTTTGCTGGAGCACTGAATACAGACGAAGCGGCGCTAATGAGTCCTGGGAGAACGGGCTTTACAATACGAAGTCTCTCGGCTTTGCCTTTGCCGTAGACTATTTTGTAAACGTTTCAGAAAACAAGGCGTTATCCCTGGAATATTTGATGAGGAATATAAAATTCCCCAATTATACTGACCTTCTCCTTGAGTTTCAAAATGCCGGTATTTCCGCCGAACTTTCGGGCGGCCTTTATGACCAGGCCTATCATCAATTGAATTTAGACTTAAGTTACGGAAAGTTTTTCGGCGGAATTTCCTAAGTGTTCCAAAAATACAGGAATCAAAGAATAATAGAAGACGACGGTTCGGGGGGGGGCGTTTACGGGAATACCCTTCAGAAAGACAAAACCATTTCTCTCTGGTTCGGTATGAAAAAGGTGTTCTGGATACTTGATATGGCGCCGTTTTTGACTTATTCTATCCACAGATCCAATCAGAATTTTGTCAGGTATAAATACCTTGGCGATACAAACCCTGATTTTATACCGGGTAATTATGATTACAATGAAATAGTTTTGAGCGCTCCTGTCGATTTGCTGATAACGGGCAAATGGGCATTGAGCGGAGCGTTGAATCTAACAAGAAGGGATTATACGGACAGGCCGGCGAGAAACGCTCAGAATGTTTATAAAAGCGAGAAGCAAAACAATACAATGACTTCTTTGAACTTTGGAATCAGAAAAAAGATGAATGAAATAGCGTATATGCGCCTGAATTACTCTATTGTGGTGGCAAGATCAAACAATGAATTTGAAAAATATTTGCCCTACAATTATACCGGCAACACGCTTTCCCTCATATATGAGATAAAGTATTAAAAGAGAATTTGCCTGTTTTCCTGCTTGCAGAAGGGCATTAATGGTAGGGTTTTCCTCAAATCCGCTTGGGTTTTATAAAAGCTGGTGGAAATTAATCTCAGTAAGATTTTAGTTAATTTTGTATAATAGAAGGTAGTTTAAGGAACAAGCGAATGTATCTTAAGAGTATTGAACTTTACGGATTTAAGTCTTTTGCAAACAAGTCCAAAATCTCATTCCGGCCGAAAATAAGCGCTGTTGTCGGACCGAACGGATGCGGAAAGTCAAACATTGTAGACGCGGTAAAATGGTGTATAGGAGAAATGTCATGGAAATCTCTTCGGCTTCCATCGCTGGTGGATGTTATATTCGGCGGCACCTCAAGAAGACAACCCCTTAATTTCGCTGAAGTGAGTTTAACTTTCGATAATGAGTCTGGCAAACTGCCCCTGAATTTCAGGGAAGTGACGGTTACCAGAAAAATATACCGTTCAGACGAGTCCGAATACTTTATAAACAAGGTTCAGTGCAGGCTTAAAGATATAAGAGAAATGTTTCTTAACACAGGCGTAGGCTCAGCCGGTTACGCCATTATAGACCAGGGAGAGGTCGAATTTGTACTTTCAGCCAACCCTCAGGAAAGACGAAGCCTGTTTGAAGAAGCGGCAGGGGTGTCCAAATACAAGGCAAGAAGGGAAGAGGCATTGAGAAAGCTCGAAAAGGTTGATATGGACCTGGGACGCCTTTTTGACGCAATGAAACTGATAAACGAAAATATAGTCAAACTGGACAAGGAAGCTAAAAAAGCCCGTCTCCAGCAAAAGTACAGGGAAGAACTCAAGGAAAATGAAATAGCGCTTTTAACCAGAAACGCCGCGGAATGCCAGGAGCGCATAAAACGCGGAACTTTGGAGATTGAACCTGTAAACAGGGAGATAGATGAGTTCTCAATTAATCTTACTTCTCTTGAAGGGGAGATGAGTGCTTTAAATATCAACCTGGCGCAAAAAAGAGAAGAAGAAAGACTTTTGAATGAAAGCATATCCGTCCTCAAAACCTCAAAAGTCAATGCGGAAGGCAAAATTGTCAGCAATGAAAATCTAATAGGTGAAATAGAGCGCGGTCAAGAGGAACTGGATAGATTGAGGCAGAGAGACGAAAATGAATTAAAAAAATCTTTGCCGCTCATGGAAGAGGTCGGTGTCAAAATCGACGATTATGAGCGTCAGGCACAAACACTTAAATCCGGCCTTGAGGCGCTTTTTTCCAGAGAAACCGATATCTCTTCGAAGATTTCGGAAATCTCCGATCTCATCCTGCGCAAGGAGAGCGAAATAACCGCTTCTTATGAAAAGGAGAAAGAAATTTCCGGGAGCATGATTAAACTTGAGTCTGATATCTCGCATATAAGGGAAGACGTTCTGCTTCTTTCAAAGGAGGAACAGGGGCTTAAGAAACGGGAAGAAGAGATTCTTGAAAAGGAAAAGGTGTTGAATGAGCGAATTTTAACGGCAAATGGCTTGCTTGCCGATAGGGAGAGAGATTTTTCTTCGCTTGAAAAAGAAAAAAGTGAAATTGAAAATTCACTTTCCGGCCTGCGTAAGAAATTGAGCGAAATAACTCATCAAAGAGCCCGGGATGAAAGCAGACTTGAGACGGTGCGGTCTCAGGGGGAGAAAGACCCGTATTGGGTAGGAATAAGCGCTATCGTCAACGCGCATTTGGAAGGAATCAAAGGAACATTGCGGCATTCCATTGAAATTGAGCCGGAGTATTCTCTTCTTGTTCAGGAATCTCTCGGTGTTTTTTTGGATTCTCTTGTGTGCGAAAATGTGGAAAGCGCGGAGAGAGCCATTGAGTATCTCAAGAGTATAGGTAAGGGGCGTGCGAGGTTTCTGGTACTTGACAAAATAGGGCCTTCTGACTTTGGTGGCGTTTCAATCCCGAATACTGTAAATTTGCTTTCCAAAATAAAGTATCCCGCGGAATATGAAAACCTGCTTAAAGCTCTTTTGAACCAGACTTATGTTTCCGTGAAAAATGTTTACGGTCCTTTCTGGATCAGCGGCGGCGTGGGAGATGTGCAGTCGGCGGAACCCTATTGGAGCGAAGAGGAAACGCTCAGGGAGAAAGTGGAGTCGGGCAAGAAGGAAGAAGAGAAGCTCCTTTTGGAAATTTCCAATTTGGAAACGCAAAGTCGCCAATTGGCAGAAAGATTGCGCTCCGTGCGCGAAACTGTAAGTACGGATAAAATAAATGTTGAAAAAATCAAATCTGAGGCGGACGATCTTTTAAGACAAAAAGAACACGTAGCAAAAGAATTTTCTCTGGTTCGCACTGATTTCGCAAACAAGGAAAAAGAGATAAAAGAAAAAGAAAGCTCTTTCTTTTCCCTTAAAAAGGAACTTGAAGATTTGCAGAGCAAAGTGGTCTCTCTAAACGCGGAAACACAGGAAAAGGAAAAAGAAAAAACTCTCCTTTTGGAAGACTATACCGTGGTCAAGGAGGAAATAGGAGCCAAAACAGCGACTCTTAAGGGTGGAGAAAAAAACCTTGAAAATTTGCGACAGGAGCATCAGAGATTAAGTTCTTTAGCACAGAGGTTGAAAAAGGAAATAGAGGATTTTGGTGTTAGAAAGCAGGAGCAGGTTTCACGCATAGATTCTCTTAAACAAGAAATAAGTCAGTTAAAGGATTCGCTTCAAACGCTGCGGGATGAACTTTCCGACAAGGAAATGCTTCAAGTCCAGTTAAGGAAAGAGGTGGGTGATTTGCAGAGCGAGTATGAACAACGGAATGTGCGGTTGAAGGAAATAAAAGATGTGCTTCAGGACCTGGAGTCTAAAAAACATGAAATGGAAATGACCATAAATTCTGACAGGACGAGGCTTGAGGATATAAAGACGCGTTTTGCCGAGGAATGGAATATGACATATGAAGAGGCGGCGGAAAAATATTCACAGGTGGAACCTGACGAGGAAAGAATAAGATTTCTCAAGAAAAGAATCGAGAATATGGGTCCTATAAACATGACCGCGCCTCAGGAATACGACGCTCTAATCAACAGATATAATTTCCTTAATTCGCAGGTTGAGGATTTAAATAAGGCAAAGTCGGACCTTAAATCGGCTATAAATAAAATCAATGAAACCACAAGAATTAACTTCAAAAACACATTTGACAGGGTAAAGGCGCATTTCAGCCAGATTTATGGGATACTCTTTAATGGCGGAGAGGCGAATTTGGTTCTTACAGAACCTGAGAATCTGCTCGAAACGGGGGTGGAAATTATGGCGCATCCTCCCGGGAAAAAACTTGTGAGCATAGCGCAGCTTTCCGGCGGGGAAAAAGCCCTGACGGCGTTAGCGCTTCTTTTCAGCTTCTTTTGCGTAAATCCCTCTCCATTTTGCATAATGGACGAAGCGGAGTCTGCCCTGGACGAGGCGAATACCGAGAGATTTTGCCGCCTGGTGAAAGAGTTTTCACGGGATACGCAATTTATTCTCATCACTCATAATAAAAAAACCATGGAGGTAGCGGATGTTCTCTATGGAGTTACAATGGAAGAGATGGGAGTTTCTAAGGTCGTGTCGGTTGATTTGAAAAGGGCTTCTGATATGATAGACGACGGAAGAAAGCCGGTGGCGGGCGTAAGATAATATGCTTTGGGGAATTTTCTCAGATGTGCACGCAAATTATGAAGCGTTGAAGGCAGTTTTTGATTTTTACGAGAAAAAGAGGGTTAAGCGGTTTATATGCTGCGGAGACATAGTCGGATACGGTCCGGAGCCGGAAAAATGCCTGAGAATGATTTCTTCCCTTAAAGATTTGGTTTATGTTATGGGCAATCATGACGCGGCGCTCTGTGGAAAAATGGACAGCAAATGGTTCAGGGAAGCAGCCAGGGAGGCGATAGAACTGAATAAAAAGGAAATTTCCGAGGAAATGCTGTCTTTCCTGCGGAAGGCTGTAGATTTTGTCCAGAGCAGTAGGTATACTGTAGTGCACGGCTCGCCACGAAACCACTTGAAGGAATATATGCTCACGCGAAGCCAGTTCATGGAGAACCTTGATTACTGGAAGATTTCCCCCTGTTTATTTGGACACAGTCATATTCCGGCCTTTTTTGAATACAATAAAACTGGTAATGTGCTTACCACCTATGATTTAGAACAGATTTCCGCCATTTCTCTCAAGGAGGAAAATGTATACATGCTCAATCCGGGTTCTGTCGGGCAGCCAAGGGATTCCAATCCGAAGGCTTCATGCGCGCTCTATTCAGATGACGGGGATAAGAAAAGATTTGAGGTTTTCAGGATTGAGTATGATATTGAGAAAACCCGTCAAGAGATGGAGAAAAAAAACTATCCCAGGATGTTTATAGACAGACTTAAATTCGGGATATGAATTAGTGCTTTCCAGTTTGCAGATTTGTTAAGGAGGTAACCGGCGTGAAGAAAATTCTTATTGTTGACGATGACAAGAATTTCATAGATACCCTAAAAGACAATTTTAAAATGAAGGAGGTAGATGCTGACGTAAGGGTGGCTGATACTGCTAAAAAAGCAATAGAGATACTGAAAAAAGAGATTCCCTCTATAATTATACTGGATGTTCAACTGCCCGATATGAATGGGATGGAAGTTCTCAAAATAATAAAGGCATCAAAAAGACTAAAACATGTTCCGGTTATTCTTATCTCCGCTAAATACACAGAACCTTCCGACCGCGCCGAAGCCATGTTTAAAGGTGCCGCCACTTTTTTCTCGAAACCTGTGAATGTAGACGATATATGGGATGAAATAGAATATTTGCTTAACATTAAATAGTTGGTATAATATGTAGGGAGTAAACAGAAGGAGAGGAGCGTGAAATGGCTGAAATAGAGATTACCGAAGCTAATTTTGAGCAGGAAGTGATTAAAAGTGAAATACCCGTTCTTGTGGATTTCTGGGCGCCGTGGTGCGGCCCGTGCAAGATGCTTGAACCTACGACAAAAGAATTGTCGGAGGAATACGCCGGAAAAATTAAAATATGCAAACTTAACACTGATGACAGCCCGGAAATAGCCTCCAGATATCAGATAACCGCCATCCCGACAATAATGTTCTTCAAGGCCGGAAAGCAGGTCAACGAATTGGTGGGGCTCCATCCGAAAAATGAAATAAAAAAGATACTGGACGATTTAATCTGACAATCCGCTTTAAATTTACGTTTGACAGCGCGCTGAATTTCAATGAGCCGCAATATTCTTTTTTTAATAGACGCCCATGGGTATCTTCATAAAAGTTACCATGCCATACAGAATTTAACCAACTCTCGTGGGGAAGACGTGGGAGCTCTTTTCGGTTTTGAAAGATTTCTCTCAAAACTTACCGAAGAAAAAAAAGCGGAATATGCCGCAGTTTGTTTTGATAGTCCGGGCAAAACTTTCAGAAGCGAAATTTATTCCGAATATAAGGCCAACAGGAGGGAAACTGAGGAAAATCTAAAGGGTCAGTTATTCCTGGCACCAGAGCTTGCAGATGGTCTTGGTTTCAATTCCGTTTTTTTGGAAGGTTACGAGGCGGACGATATAATCGCCTCTTTCGCGAGAAAATTTTCGCGGGAAATGTCTGTTGTTATAATCACCACAGACAAGGACGCTGCCCAGCTTGTAAATGAAAATGTTAAGTTGTGGGACGGAAAATCCCCGGTTTACTTCGATGAGAAATGGGTTTTGAAAAAGTACGGCGTTAAGCCGTTTCAAATAATGGATTACCTTGCTATAGTGGGTGATTCTTCGGACAATGTGCCCGGTGCAAGGGGTATTGGCCAGAAAGGCGCCCAGAGAATATTAAGTGAGTTTGGGGATCTGGATTCCGCTTTAAAAGTTGCTAAGAATGATTCCCTCTTATGCAAGTGCGAAATGGGATTGAGAAAGGTGCTTGAAAAAATGCTTGCCGGCGAAAAGAATATTCTTATATCGAGGCAGCTGGTTAGATTGAAGGATGTTCCACTTGATTTCAAGATTGAGGATTTAAAAATAAAAGAGCCGGATAAAAAAAGAATTTCCAAACTTGCAAGCAGGCTTGAATTCAAGAGTTTATATGAAAAGGCTTCCTCTTTGCTTGACAGAACTTCGGTCAAGGAGGTAGCGCTCATAGAAGATGTCCTGCGCGCCCGGGAAATAGGAATTTTTTCGCAGAAGGATTTTTTGGCGGTGTGCGCGGAAGGAAAAGTGTTTACATGCCCGGTTTCGGATATCGGCAGTGAGATTAGAGAGACAATGCATAGTCTTATTATTGACGAAGAAAAGGACAAGATATGTCATAATTTGAAGGAAGTAATGCATGTCCTGAATTTCCCGGCTTGCAACATAGAGGCGAAAAATATTTTTGATATTATGCTCGCATATTCTCTGCTGAATCCTGCAGAGAGAAAACTCGATTTTCAGAAATTATTACTTAAAAAGTTTTCTGTTATGTTTAACCCGCTTGGTAAAGCGGAGGAGTCTCTTAAAATTGTTTCAAAATTCCCTGCTATCAAAAGTGCCCTTGAGGGGGAATTACGCGAAAAAGGACTTCACCGGCTATATCAAGAGATAGAGTTACCGCTGATAAAGGTGATTTATTTTATGGAGAAAAGCGGTGTAAGGGTGAAAAAAGACATTCTTGTCTCCATTTCCGGGGAATTGAAAAAAAGGATGGAGGAGATAGAAGCCCAAATATATAAAATCTGCGCCTGCGCAATCAACCTGAATTCTCCCAAACAGCTTTCATACCTTTTGTATGAAAAACTGAATATTCCCCTTTCGGACAAACAAAAGAAAATGTTCAGAATTAAAACGGGGTACTCCACCAACGAGGAAGCGCTTTTGAGCATGGTAGGAGCGCATCCTGTAATAGGTATGATTCTTGAGCACAGGGAATACTCAAAGCTTAAATCTTCTTTCGTGGATAATCTCCTGGAGATTGTATCCCCCGAAGGAAGGGTGCATACCACTTATGAACAGAGCGGCACGGCCACCGGAAGATTTTCAAGTTCCAGGCCGAATCTCCAGAATATACCTATCAAGAGCGATTATGGCAACAAAATAAGGAAAGCATTTGCCGCTTCGGACGGCCTGGTTCTGCTTTCAGCGGATTATTCGCAGATAGATTTGAGGGTTCTGGCGCATTTGAGCGGCGATGAAAATCTGGTGAGTTCTTTCAGAAACAACGAGGATGTTCATTCAAAAACGGCAAGGGAGGTTTTTAACGCCGAGAATATAACGCCTGAAATGCGAAAAATAGCCAAAGGGATAAATTTCGGTATAATTTATGGGCAAACGTCTTTTGGTCTTGCAAGGCAGTTGGGCATAGACGAGGGCAGAGCGGCCAGATATATAGAACATTATTTCCGGGTTTACAGCGGAGTCAAAGCATGGATAGAAAAAACCATCAAATTTGCCGAGGAGAACGGCTATGTCCTTACTTTTATGGGCAGGAGGAGGGAAGTTCCCGAAATAAATTCAAAAAATACTTCGGTCAAGAATTTCGCCAGAAGAGTGGCAGTAAACACGCCTGTTCAGGGCGGGTCTGCCGACATAATAAAGAAGGCAATGATACGGGTGTTTGAAAGAACCCATCTTCAGGCGAGAATGATTATGCAGGTTCACGACGAGTTGATATTTGAGGTTGAAAAAAAGGCTCTTGGGGAAGTCGCCCGAACCATAGCCCGGGAAATGGAGAACGCGGTTAAACTAAATGTGCCGCTTAAAGTGGATATGAAATGCGGAACAAATTGGGGGGAGATGACCGAAATAAGTTTATGATGAATTTAGCCCCTTCTCTTTTCGGCAGACTTTCAAAAGTAACTCGCGTTCTCATATTGATTTCACTTGCGGTTTTCGTCCTTGAATTCTTCATCAGGGGTTATATAATTTATTTTCTGGGGCTTGTCCCGGTCAAGGTTCTGGGTAGCGGCTGGCTCTGGCAGATTTTCACGTATCTTTTTGTGCATGGCGGTTTCTGGCATTTTTTCTTTAATATGCTCATGCTCTGGATTTTCGGCGGAATAATGGAAAGAACTATGGGGGGTGCGGAATTTCTTAGATATTTTTTAGTAACCGGCGTAGGCGCCGGAATAGTAACCCTTCTTTTTTCCCCTAATTCTTCCGTTCCCGTTGTTGGCGCCTCCGGCGCTATTTACGGTCTTATGATAGCATTTGCGATTTTTTATCCGGATGCAAAGGTTTATTTATATTTTCTTTTTCCGGTAACTTCCCGCCAGATGGTGATTTTCCTGGTAATTCTGGAACTGGCTATGAGTTTTTCGGGAACAAACCCTCACGTGGCAAATGTGGCACATTTGGGGGGAATGCTTGTCGGCTATCTCTATTTGAGACGGTCGCGTATGTCAGGGGCGGTAGGCAGAATGAAAAATCTTTTTGCCCGGCAAAAAAATCCGGAGGATGAAATAAACAGAATTTTGAGTAAAATATCCAGAAAGGGTATAAATTCTCTGAGCAGGTCGGAAAAAGAATTTCTTGATAAATTTTCAGGCCGCAGTTGAAACGGGAGATGGCAGCGCAAAAGCAAGTGGTGTAAAGGGGAAAAAGCAAAAATGGATTTAAGTGCTTTCAAGAAAGATTTTGACTCAATCAGGAAAAGCGGAAAGTTTATAGTCGGGCTTACCGGACAGGTGGGATGTGGCAAATCTTCGGCACTTGAATATTTCCGCAGACGCGGCTTTTTTTGCGTTGATTCAGACAATCTCGCAAAAGAGGTGTTGACTTTTAAGGAATGTTGTAGTAAACTAATAAAGAGGTTTGGTTGTTTTCTGCTGAAAAAAGACGGTTCTATAGACAGACATGCTCTTGCCGAAAAAGTCTTTTTCAACGAATCCGCTCTTAAATGGCTGGAACGCCTGCTTCATCCTGCTATAACTAAAGAAATAATACGATTACTGAAAGAATCTGATGAAAAGGTTGCCATAATAGATGTTCCTCTTCTTTTTGAAAGCAGATTTGACTTATTTTGTGATTTGACTGTATGCGTATGCGCTGCAAAGAAAGTCCGGGTAAAGAGGCTTCTCAGAAAGGGGTGGCAAAGAACGGATATTTGTCGCAGGACAAACGCGCAGTATACCATGGAGAGAAAGGCTGAGAAAAGCGACATAGTGGTGTTCAACAACGGAAGTTTGGAAAATCTTTATTCTCAGATAGAGGTTATATGCAAAATATTAGAGCAGTGAGGAGAAATATGAATCAAAATACCAGAAAAAGCGAAAATCGCAGAAGTCATTCGCGCTCAAGAAATGTTTCAGGAAACAGGCGCTTAAATAGTTCCAATGATGAGGGAGAATCATTGAACGGAAAAAACTCTCCGCCTTCCGGCAATGGCGCTTCAAACGAAAACCGGGGCCTGAATATAGCGGATTTAAACAATCTCACGCTTAATGAACTTGTGAAAATAGCCAGAGAATATCAGATTGAGAATGTTTCCGGCCTGAAAAAACAGGAACTTATAGGAAAGCTGATGGAGGCTCAGGCGACGAGGAGTGGAATAATCAGCGGCTGCGGGGTGCTTGAAATTCTCCCGGACGGCTTTGGTTTCTTGCGTTCCCAGGAATACAATTATCTCTCCAGTCATGAAGATATTTATGTATCCCCCTCTCAAATTAAAAGGTTAGGTCTCAGAAAAGGAGATACCGTGATGGGACTTATTCGCCCTCCAAAAGAGGGAGAAAGATTTTTTGCCATACTTCAAATAAAATCCGTCAACGGTGTGGAAATAAGCCAGCTTTATAACCGCCATCTTTTTGACAATCTTACCCCTTTGCATCCAACCAGGAGATTTGTTCTTGAAACCGATAAGAATAACCTCACCACCAGAGTCATAGATCTCATATCTCCGATAGGCAAAGGTCAAAGAGCGTTGATAGTTGCCTCTCCAAAGACCGGAAAGACCATTATTCTTCAAAAGATAGCTAATGCCCTTACGACCAATCACCCGGATATAATACTTTTAGTTCTTCTTATAGACGAACGACCGGAAGAGGTTACGGATATGAAAAGATCAGTCAAAGGCGAGGTGATAGCTTCCACATTTGACGAGCCGGCTGACAGGCATGTTCAGGTAGCGGAAATCGTTCTTGAAAAAGCCAAAAGGATGGTGGAGCATAAAAAACATGTGGTTATCCTTCTGGATTCCATAACAAGGCTTGCCAGAGCCTATAATACAGTCACTCCCTCAAGCGGAAGAGTTCTTTCGGGGGGTCTTGAATCCACTTCCTTACAGAGACCAAAAAGATTTTTCGGCGCGGCGAGAAATATGGAGGAAGGAGGGTCGCTGACTATAATAGCCACAGCATTGGTAGAGACCGGCAGCAGAATGGACGATGTGATATTTGAGGAATTTAAGGGGACGGGAAACAGCGAAATATATCTGGATAGGAAGCTCTCGAACAGGAGAATATTTCCCGCCATAGATATAAACAGGACTTCCACCAGAAAAGAAGAATTGCTTTTAAGTGAGGACGAGTTGAACAAGATATGGATACTCAGGAAGGTTCTGGCTCCACTTTCGCCTGTAGACGCCATGGAATTGCTTTTGACCAAACTGTCTGCAACCAAGTCGAATAAAGATTTCTTGAAATCCATGGAACTTTCAAGCAGCGAAATATAGAGCGGCAGTGGGAGCGAGGAGAAACAATTGCCAAAATCAAGATTTGGCGGGCAGGCATTAATATGTTAGAATATCGTTAGCACATTATTGAAGGGCAATTGGAATGAAAGAGAAAATACATCCAAATTACGAGTTGTGCAAAGTGGTGTGCGCCTGCGGCAATACCTTTCAAACGCGTTCTACCAAAAAGGAAATAAAGGTTGAAATATGTGCTGCGTGCCATCCCTTTTTTACAGGTAAGCAGAGAATTCTTGATGTGGCGGGCAGAGTCGAGCGTTTTAAGAAGAAGTTTGCCAAAACAGAAGGCAGGATGATAAAGCGGAAACCCAAGAAGGCGACGGTTTCCAAAGTTGCTCCGAGACATACCAAAAAGCGCGTTCTTTCAAGCGCGCCGAAAAAAGCAGCAAGGTCCCGGGGCAAAAGCACCAGGAAATAGGAGAAATTTTCAAGCAGGCATATCTTAAAAAGGGTGCCTGCTTTTTTTATGACTGATTTTTCTGCCAGATTGGATAAAATCCGCTCAGAATGTAGAGATATGGAGAAAAAGCTCTCCTCCGGCGCGTTGTCCGCCGAAGAAATAAAAGAAATTTCCCGAAAGTATTCGAGCTGCCGGGAAATAATAAATCTTTTTGAAAAACTCTGTTCAATCGAAAATGAGATGAAGCAGGTTGCAAAAATTCTTGCCGAAGGCGAACCGCAAATGGCTGAACTCGCAAAGTCCGAGATAGATATTTTAAGGTCCAGGAAAGAAAAGATAGAAAACGAAATCGAGCTGCTTTTGATTCCCCCGTCGCCGGAAGATGAAAGAAACGTTTTTCTTGAGATAAGAGCTGGCGTGGGCGGAGAAGAATCGGCGCTTTTTGCCGCTGAATTGCTTCGCGCCTATACCAAGTTTGCGCAGCGCATGAGCTGGAAGATAGAAATAAGAGATATAAACAGCACCGGGCTGAAGGGAATAAAAACTGTCGTGGCGTATGTAAAAGGCAAAAAAGTTTATTCATGGCTGAAATATGAAGCCGGCGTTCACAGGGTTCAAAGGGTGCCTAAAACGGAGTCCTCGGGGAGGGTGCACACTTCCACCGTTACAGTTGCCGTAATTCCTGAAATGGACGCTTTGGATGTTAAAATTGACGAAAAGGATTTGAAGATAGACACTTATCGGGCTCAGGGAGCGGGGGGGCAGAATGTCAACAAGGTTGAGACTGCGGTCAGGATAACGCATGTTCCCACCCAGGTCGTGGCGCAGTGTCAGCAGGAAAGATCTCAGGCGCAAAACAAGCAAAAGGCTTTGCATCTTCTTTATTCCAAGCTGGCCTTGATGGCCAAGGAAAAGCAGGAAAGGGCGGTTTCGGCGGAAAGAAAAAAACAGGTGGGTAGTGGTGAAAGGTCGGAAAAGATACGAACCTATAATTTCCCGCAAAATAGAGTGACCGACCACAGGGCGCAGATTTCATGGCACAATATAGACGCCATAATGGAGGGAGAGATAGAAGGTATTTTGAGTAAGTTAAGGGTGGTTTTATCCGGACAATGAGAAATGTAAATTCGCTTCTGAAAGATGTGGAGAACAGGCTAAAGGCAAACGAAATCTCAGAACCCGCCTTAAACGCGGAGTGGATTGTAAGCAAAGTCTGTGGTTTGGAAAGGCTCCAGCTGCGTTTGAGCGGTTGTGAGGGAATAAGCGAAGAGACGGCAAAAAAGGCCATGGACATGGCGCTGATGCGGATAAAGCATGTTCCTCTCTCTTACATTTTCGGGGAACACAATTTCAGGGGTTTTTCGCTTGAGATAAACAGAGGGGTTTTTGTGCCTCGTCCTGAGACGGAAGAGTTGATTGACATATTTTTAAAATGCGCCAGAAAAAACGGAAAAATGCGCATTCTTGATTTTGGAACTGGCTCGGGAGCGATAGCAATTCTTCTGGCGGCGGAAATAAAAGAAGCTGAAATAATTGCTGTGGATAAATCTGTTTTATCTATTCGCTGCGCAGAGAGGAATGTGAAGAAACACGGTTTTTCTGAAAGAGTTAAAGTGCAAAGAGGCGAAAGTCCGGAAGAATTGGGAATTAGATTTGATTTCATAATTTCGAACCCGCCATATATTCCGTCTCCGGACATAGAAGGGCTCGACGCTGAGGTGAGAATGGAGCCCAGGGTCGCTCTTGATGGGGGAAAAGATGGTTTGAAGGTTGTTAGAAAATTATTGCGTTCTCTTCCTTTTGTGCTGAGAAAAGGGGGGATGTTTTTTTGCGAAATAGGCGAAAATCAGGTGGAAGGGGTAAAGCGCGTTTTTCTGGAGAGCGAAGTTCCCGGCAGGATTGAGTTTTATCGGGACTGTAATATGAAATGGAGGTTTTTTTCGGTTAAATTTTATGGATAACTTTCTTATAAACGGGGGAAGAGCTGTTAGAGGGGAGGTGAAAGTAAGCGGTTCCAAAAACGCAGCCCTTCCTATTTTGATGGCTTCAATTCTCACCTCGGATAAAATGACGATAGAAAATGTCCCCGACCTTACAGACGTAAGGTTTACAAAAGGATTGCTTGAATATCTGGGGAAAAAAACCTCCTTTTTGAGGGGGGTGTTTGTCATCGAAGAAAACCGCAAACTCAAACACAAAGCGCCGTATAATTTGGTCAGAAAAATGAGAGCGTCAGTTCTTGTAATGGGACCTTTATTGGCCAGGTTCGGCCATGCCAGAGTGGCACTGCCGGGAGGTTGTTCTATAGGCGTGCGTCCTGTGAATATTCACCTTGACGCTCTTAAAAACATGGGGGCGCGTCTATATTACAAGAATGGCGATGAAATGCTCTTCGGCGGAAATCTTAAGGGCGGCAGAATAAAATTCCCGTTTCCCAGCGTGGGAGCGACTGAAAATGCAATGATGTGCGCTTCTTTAATTAAGGGAAGGACGATTATAGAAAATTGCGCAAGAGAACCGGAAATATCCGACCTTGCCGAGGTTTTGAGAAAGATGGGCGCTTCGATAAATGGAGACGGCACCCGGAGAATGATAATAGAGGGAAGAGAAAAACTTTGCGGGGTTTGGCATAAAGTTGTTTGTGACAGGATAGAAACCGGGACCTTCCTGATTTTAGCTGCAATAACCGGAGGAAGACTCATCCTTAAAAATACGGATATAAAATATCTTCCTGTCGTGGCGGGATGTCTTGCTAAATCTGGGGCATCAATTAAAACTGTTGAAAACGGAATCGAAATTTCGGGTCCCAAACGCCCTCGTCCTGTAAGTATCCGAACTGCTGCTTATCCCGGCTTTCCCACTGATTTGCAGCCATTGTGGACGGCGTATATGTCGGTGTGTTCAGGAAAGTGTTTTGTGGAGGAGAATATCTTTGAAAACAGGTTTATGTATGTCGCTGAGCTTCTTCGGATGGGGGCTAATATAAGGATTGAGGGCAAAAGAGCATTCGTGAATGGGGTTGAATACCTGAAAGGCGCTCCGGTAATGGCCGGCGACATAAGGGGCGGGGCTGCTTTGGCAGTTGCTTGTGCGGCCGCGAGAGGGAAATCGGTTCTCCGCCGCGTGTATCACATAGACCGCGGTTATGAAAAACTTGAAAAAAAGATGAGAAAAATCCGGGTTTCCATAATTCGCAGGAAAAATATATGACATTTGAAGAAAGTGTAAGACTTCTTCTTGAAAAGCATGTGTATGTCAAAAAAACCGGTCTTGAAAAAGTGAGACAGGTTCTTGAAAAGCTTGGCAATCCGCACAAGGGTCTTAAAACGGTTCATGTCACGGGGACCAACGGAAAAGGCTCCGTATGTGCGACCCTTGAGAGCATTCTTTGCGAGGCGGGATATAAGACCGGCAGTTTTACATCCCCCCATCTTGTGAACATAACGGAGAGGATAAAAATATGCGGCCAGAACATTTCCTGTCTCTTATACACATCTCCGAGCCCACGAGACCTCTCTACATCTCGTATGCCGTCTTCTGCTTGAAAAA
>CALEIX010000191.1 GCA_937898825.1 uncultured Elusimicrobia bacterium
TTATACCACTGAGCACTTCTAATTTGGTTTTTATGAAATTTGCCTGCCAAAGAGCGAGCTTGCTGGCTCTACTTCCAATTTTAATTTTCATTTTTTTCATCCGCTTTGTCAACTTCAAAAATTTCTCTTATAATGTCAAAACGCATAAGGTCCATCTCGGAATTTTCATTAAACTCTTTCATTTTGGTTATTGGCAAATGAAGAATTTTATTCACAAGAGTTTTTGTTAAAGCATCTATTTTTTTAATATCGTCTTTCCGGAAGCGGTTTTTATTTTTCTCAACTTCGCTGTTTCTTATATATTCGAATTTCTCTCTTAGTTTGTGTATGAGGGGGGAAATTTTGAGAGTTCCGAACCACTCCATGAACTTCTTTATTTCACAATCTATAATGGCATCGGCTTTTGGAACTTCCGCGAGTCTCTTACTCAAATTTTTGCCGGATATAGCCATAAGGTCGTCAATGGAATAAAGAAACACATTTCTGATTTTTTTTACATCGGGCGCGAAATTTCTCGGAACGGCTATATCCATTATAAAAATCGGCTTATTTTTCCTTAAACGCATTATTTTTTCCATTTGAGCGTGTTTTATAATTGATTCGGCCGAACCCGCAGAACTTATCACGATATCGACTTTATTCATAATTCTATCAATTTCGTCAAAAACTACCGCCTCGGCTTTCATTTTCACGGCCAGATCTTCCGCCTTTGAAAAAGTCCTGTTTGAAACAAAAAGATTTTTTACGCCGCTCTTTTTCAGGGACGCGGCCGCTAACTCGCCCATTTTGCCCAAACCAATTAAAAGCGCGGAGCGGTCTGAAATATCCTTAAATATTTCGCGAATCAATTTCACGGACACGCTGCTTACCGAAACTGCGCCCGTTCCCAGTTTCGTTTCGGCTCTTACTCTTTTCCCCACCCTAAATGAATTGTGAAAAAGTTTGCTGAGAATTATTCCCGAGGTTCCCGATTTGCAGGATAAAGCATACGCTTCTTTCATCTGCCCGAGTATCTGATTTTCTCCCAAAACCATTGAATCCAGGGATGATGCCACCTCAAAAACATGTTTTACGGATTGTTCGAAGTTAAGAATATAATAAATTTCCTTATTCGCGGACAAGTCCGTCGTCGCCGTAGTGGCGGACAAGTCAACCCCTTTTTTTTGATTGATTAATTTCAAAGCGTAATCAATCGTTTCATTTCTTTTACCGATGGGTGTGACAATGTACAGTTCGGTTCTGTTGCAGGTTGAGAGGATTAAAAATTCCTTGATAAACCTTCTCTCTTCTTTGCTGTTTTTGAGAATATCCAGAATCTCATCAGCTGAAAAAAATAATTTTTCCCTGATATCGAGAGGAGCCGTTTTGTAATTCGCGCCAATTGTTATTAAATCCATTCTTTGAACCTTCTTTTAATTTTTTTAATATCCTCTTTCGTAATAGAGAGGGCATCTCTCGAATCGACGATTGTTTTGAGAATCTCCTCCCTTTTCTTCCGCGCTCCAGGATATTTCTTTTTCAAATTTCTTTTAAGCTCCGCGAGAATATCTATAAGATTCGGGACTTCGCTGCTTATAATGTTTTTTATTTCATTTTTAAGCTTTTTCGCCAGCGCGGGACTCTTGCCGTTTGTCGAAATCGCTATTTTTAAATCTTTCACGCCAAAAGACGCGGGAATAAAGAAATCGCATTTTTCGGGGTCATCCACAACATTGCAGAAAATCTTATATTTGGCCGATTCTTTCGCGATTAATCCGTTTACCGCCTCGGAATCGGTAGCAGCTATAATAAGAAAAAAACCCTTTATGTCTTTTTTCCGGTAGTTTCTTTTTATTATTTTAAAGCCATGCTTTTTTGAAAGCGCGAGAATATCTCTTGACGCTTTCGGGTCTATCAAAGTTATTCTGGCTTTTGATTTAATCAGGGAACGGACTTTCCTTTCCGCGACTTTCCCTCCGCCGAACACAAGACAATCTTTGTTTTTAAGATTAAGAAACACCGGATATAAACGGTTCATAATCGATTTTTATCTCATTACCGCTAATTATATATTAGTTATACATAAAACAGAAATAAGTAATTAATTTTTAAGCATTTTTCCTAACTTTTCTCTTGATTTCACGTTAATTTTAAATGGCTCATTTTTAATTATTTCTACTTTTGTTCTTTCTCAAACGAAACTTTCAATCCCTCTGTTATTTCAGCGAAAATTCCCCTTATCTCCGCCTTCGGAACGGTTTTCATGGTTCCTTTTTGAAGGATAATTTCAAGATCCCGTTTCCCCCCGGGGCGCGTGGAAAGAAAATCCATTATTCTTCCGCTTTTGTGTATTTCAAGAAGGGCGGCATTAAAAGTGTCTTTTCCGTTCAAGGCATTGTAAATCGTTTCACAGCCGATGAAATCTTCCACATGTTCTCTGTTGTAAAAAATACATGCTGGCACAATCAGAATTGAATCCTTTTCATCTTTGAGATAATCGACGAGAAAAGGCATATTAGCAAAACAACCTATAAGTATTTTTCCCGCCCGCCTAAGCGACATTACCGTTGGGGAGCCGGCGCGCGTGACTATCAGCGCCTCATCTTTCAGATTCTTCCCTTCCAAAGCGAGGAAAGGCGAATTATCAAATCTTCTGGGAGTGTCAAGTTCAATTTCGGAAAATAAATCAAACCCGTCTATTTTGCTCTTCATCAAGGCCAGCTCGGGATTGGAATAGACATAAACACGCTTTCTACCGGAAGCCAAAAGAGCGCAGAGCGTAGTGGAAAAACGAAATATATCCACCACCACGGCGCTCCCTTCAAAAGACACCACCTCTTTTATATCAAACGCTATCCTTGTCGAAAACTTATTTCGGGAGAGATTTTTTTTCATTCACATACTTGATGGCAACCCCGCTTATATAAACCATGCGCTTGGTGGAAGTTTCGTCTCTTGCCTCCACAAGCAAGACGGCGTCAGCTCCTATCTTAGACGCTATTTTCCGAGCTTTTTTGACTTGCGCCTCTATCTTGTTTCTTTTGACGGCCAGAATGCTTTTCCCATGAAACAGGGCTACCGCTATCCATGTTTTTTTAATTTCTTCCCTTGAGGAAAAAACGGGGATTTCCTTCCATTTCTTCGATGGAGTTGTCCACGGGCCGGTTTGAATAACATCTACCTTCGGCGCGCATGAAAAAAAACAAAAAAAAGTCAGGCAAAGAAAAATTACTTTGGTGGCTCTATTTGCAGTTCTTTGCATATTTTCCTGACTGTAAAATCAGCTATCTCATTATGCCGGGTAACGGGCACTTCTTTATTCAGCGCCGGATTTATGAAAATGGAATATTTACCGCCCTCTCTCAAGAGCCGGCACCCATGCTTCGCAAGATGTTTTATAAAAACTCTTCTCTTCATAAGTCACTCCTTCGCTAATATGCTCTGTCCAATAAATATTTGATAGTTTGGCAGAGTTAATTTTGGAGCGAAACAAGGAATGAAGAGTGAGCATACCCGCTGTGGTATGTGAACGATGAATGACGAAGTTGTAGCCCAAAAGAAACCTGCCCTTATAGGGAAAGCCATATTTGGCCAATTTCTTCGTTGCTCTTCGCTTACAGACCCTTCGGGTATGTGCGCTCACCCGAGCCTTGAACTTGCCTCAAATCTGGCTTTCCAAACCATTAACTATTTATTTGACAGAGCAATATACTATTTTAGCAAATTGGAAAAAATTAAAAACGCTTCAATTTAACAGAACTAATTCTTATGCCGAGAAGTTTTTTCGCAAACTTTCTGAATCTTTGAGGATTTGAACTCACAAAAAACTCGCTCTTTCCTTTTTTTATTCCTCTGCTTAGTAAATTTTTGGAGGCAAGAGTTTTCTCTACTTTCTCCGCGAGAGCCCGTGCGGAATCTATCACAAGCAATTTACTGCCAATAAACTTTTTAATCTGCTTTCCAAGCAAAGGATAATGTGTGCAACCAAGAATCATTACATCGCATTTCTCAGGTTTAAGAGACTTGAGATACTCCCTTATTATCATGGCAGATATTTTCTTATTCACCCATCCCTCTTCAATTAGAGGTACAAAAAGCGAACAGGCTTTTTCTACCACTCTAACCGTTTTTTTCCGTGCTCTCAAAGATTTTTTGTATTGATGACTCGATATCGTGGCCTCGGTGCCAATCACGACTATTTTTCGGGCATTCAACTCAATTGCCTTTTCCACGCTTGGTCTCAATATTCCCACCACCGGCACTGAAGAAATTTTTTTCACCTCTCCAAAGGCTACAGACAGAGGGTCGGGATAGCCCAGGCGCTGGTGCACGATCCGGAGGTTCTGATACTGGACGAGCCGACCATAGGCTTGGATCCCAAGCAGGTGGTGGAGATCCGTCAGCTCATAAAGGAGCTGGGCAAGGAGCACACCGTCATCCTCAGCACCCATATCCTCCCCGAGGCCAGCATGATATGCAGGAGGGTGATCATCATAAACGAGGGGAGGATAGCGGGAAACGTCTGGCTCGAGGACGGGAGGGTGACCTCCATCCAGACCGGGGAGGGAGCCGCGGTTCAGGTGGGCGACAGGAGGACGCTCTCGCTGCTGGTCAGGGCGCCCGAGGAGGCCCTGAAAACCGCCCTGCAGGGGATGCCGGAGGTGCTGGACGTGAGGGTCGAGGATATCCACGACGGGGTTGTGAGGCTCTCGGTCGACCACACGCCCGACAGCGACATAAGGGAGAAGATCTCATCGCTTATCGTCGGAAACGGATGGGGCCTGCTTGAGCTTTCGCCCATGGAGATCACGCTCGAAGAGGTGTTCCTCAAGCTCGTCTCAAGGGAGATCGAGGGGGTGAGGGGATGAGGAACGTCTGGACGATCCTCGTCAAGGAGCTTTACACCTACTTCGTGTCGCCCGTGGCGTATTTCGTGCTGTTCGTGTTCGTCGGCATAATAGGCTTTCTCTTCTCCTCGTCGCTCATAATCGGCGGGATAAACAGGATGGAGACGACCGAAGTCCTGAACGTGCTCTTCCTCAACATGAGCGTGACGCTGCTGTTTTTCGCGCCGGCCATGACGATGAAGCTTTTCGCCGAGGAGAGGAGGACGGGGACGATAGAGCTGCTGATGACATCGCCGGTGAGGGATGTGGAGGTGGTGATGGGCAAATATCTGGCGAGCCTGACGCTGCTTCTCATGATGTTGGCCCTGACCCTCCCCTTCCCCATCATAACCTCGTTTTACGGCAAGGTGGACGTCGGCCCCGTCATAAGCGGATATGTCGGCCTGATACTGCTGGGCGCCTCCTTCCTCTCGATAGGGATACTGGTCTCCTCGATGTGCAGAAACCAGATCGTCGCCGCCCTCACCAGCTTCGGCATCCTGCTACTGCTGTGGATCATCGGCTTCATCGCCCGCGGGAGGGGGACGATAGGCGAGGTTTTGAGATACCTCTCCCTGGTGGAGCATTTCGAGGATTTCGCCAGGGGGATAATCGGGCTGAAACACGTGATCTATTACCTCAGCGTGACGGCCGTGTTTCTGTTCGCAACCGTCAGATCGGTCGAGTCGGCCAAATGGAGGTGATGGGACATGGACGGGAGGGGAAGGCTTTATAACATCGGGACGCTTTGCGGGCTTATAGGGATAGTCGCCCTGCTTTTCACCCTGGCCGTAAGGCTTGTGATGGGGAGGTTCGAGCTTTACTTCTTCATATCGGCGGGCGTCACGCTCGCGCTCATAGGCTTCTACGTGGCCACTCATCTGGGCAGGGTGATCTCGGCGCTCAGAAGCAGGCAGGCCGTCTACGGGACGAACGTCTTCGTCGCCTCCCTCCTGGCGGTCGGCGCCGCCGCGATCATCAACGTCATCGTCGTGGAGGCCTTCGACAAGGAGCTGGACATGACGGCCGAAAAGCTTTTCACGCTGACCGATCAGACGAAGGAAGTGCTGAAGATGGTCAAGGAGCCGATAAAAGTTCTGGCTTTCTTCAGCACCGACGAGACGAACCCCAGGTTCGTGAGGATGAGGAAGGAGGCTCAGGACCTGCTCTCCAGATACGAGAGGGAGTGCAAGTATCTGAAGGTCGAGTGGATCGACCCGTTCATCGACAGGGAGATGGCCGACAAATACAACGTGGAATACAACGGGACGGTGGTGTTCGAAAAGGGGGACAGGCGAGAGACGGTGACGGAGACGGACGAGCAGAAGTTCACCAACCCGATCCTCAAGCT
>CALEIX010000192.1 GCA_937898825.1 uncultured Elusimicrobia bacterium
GCCCGCTTCCGATTTCAGCGACGACGGCAAACCGAAGGAGAAGAGCGAAATAAAAGCGATGGTTTTCGGAGTCGATACTGAGACCTATGAGTTGAATCTTTCTATTAAAAAATATGAAAATTTTGAGGAGAAGAAGAGGATTCAAAAATATTTGAAAAGTTCTCCTAATCTGACTTTGGGACAAATTCTTGGCAATATACAAAACGCAGAAGAATAATCCGAAAAAAATCCGATTTCCCAATCCTTTATACTTATGAAGCGGATGTGTTTATTTATTTTATTTTCATTTTTGTTTTTTCCTTCTTTGCTTTATTCAGGCAACAGGGTCGTGGTTAAGAAATTCGATTGGAAAGTTTTTGCCACAGAGCATTTTGACATTTATTACTATAAAGAGAGCGAGCCCTGGGTGAAATATTCCGCATCTGTTTTGGAACGAGCATATAAAGAAATCGGTGCGGATTTAAATCCTTCTCTGGAGAAGAGATTTCCTTTTTTTCTCTATGCCAGTTTGAATGATATGGAACAAACCGCCATTGCGTATGTTTCGGATGGGATAGGCGGTTTGACCGAGCCATTCAAGGACAGAGTTTTGGTCTGGAGCGATGGTTCCAAAGAATGGCTTGAAGACCTTATCTTTCATGAATTTACGCATGAAGTTCAATTCAGCGTTCTGATAGATGGATTCTGGAAATCTGCCAGGATACTTAAAACCTTTATATATCCCCTCTGGATGATGGAGGGAATGGCAGAATACGAAACAGGCAACAGGGACATTGCCATGGAAGAAATGTATATGCGTGATGCAGTGCTTGACGATAGAGTGATAAATCTTTTCCATTTGCATAATTTTGCTCATCTAAAGCCCCACCAAACCACTATGGCTTATAAGGAAAGCGCTCAGGCGGTAAGATTTCTTGCCGAGCAATACGGCAGGGACAAGCCGCGCCAGATGCTAAAACTTTACCGCACGCGCTATGACATCAACAGCGTGTTAAAAATTCTTGTGGGGCTCGACCTTTTTGCGTTTGACCGCAAGTTCAGGGAATACTACAAATATAAATATTTTTTCCAGACGGAAGAGGAAAAACTTTCGGAACCCGGGCTTTACGGCGTGCCCCTGACGCGCACTACTGAGAATATTCCCGAGTTTAATACAAGTGGACATGAAAGCCGAAATGGGATATTTGCCTGCATAAGCACAAGGGAAGGGCATCCGCCTCAAATATTGATAAGAGACAAAAATGGCGGGGAAGAAATTCTTGATGCAGTTTCCATGGGAATAGAAAACATTCCCTATGGAAGATTTACGAAAATTTTAAGAAGTCTTTCTGTTTCGCCGGATGGAAATTTTATAGCCTTTTCCGGGCAAAAAAACCACAGGGAGAATATTTATGTTTATGATTTGAAAAAGAAAAAATTATTGTCTTTCGGCGTCAATGGCCTTGCAGAAATGAGACAACCTTCGTTTTCACCAGATGGAAAAAAATTGGTTTTTGTGGGGATGAAGAACGGAATAAATGATTTGTATGAGATGAAAGTAGGTCCGGAAAATTTTGGCAGAGATATGTCTCTCAAAGATATCAGGCAAATTACAAGCAGTAAAGAGGATGAGTCCTCTCCGGTTTATTCTCCCGACGGAAAACAAATCTTTTATTCATGCGAGATAGAAAAGAACGGCAAAACAGAAAGGGATATATGCCTGGCATCAGACTCAGGGGCAAAGAAGCGCGTCATTGAGCTTCCGGGCAATCAATATGATCCTGCCGTTTCCCCTGATTCAAAGAGGATTGTTTTTGTTAATGATGCTGATGGTATTTTTGAGTTGTATGAAAAAGACATGAAGAACGGGCGGGTATATCGCCTTACCAGGAGCCGCGGAGGAGTTTTCTCTCCGTATTTTTCTGCCGACGGAAAAAGCGTGTATTTCTCAGCTTTCCGACATGGAAGTGTCAATGTTTACAGGGCAGATGTAAAGAATTTTTTATATGAGGCAGCTAATGAAG
>CALEIX010000193.1 GCA_937898825.1 uncultured Elusimicrobia bacterium
CTGATCTATCTGGAGAAACTTGCTTCCTATCACGCTTGTCGCGCCCACACGAAAAGCAGCGTTTTTATATATTTTAACTCCGCCCCGGATATTGAGTTTGACAATGACTTTACCGTTTTCGTCTATGTATATCTCCTTGACTTTGCCAACTTCCACACCGGATAATTTTACTATTGATTTATCCGGGAGCCCGGAGACATCCTCAAACCTAACGTAAAGGGTATAATAACTCTTAAATGAAAAGTCGCCCAGGAGAAATATCGTCGAAGCAAAAAGCATTGCTCCCAACAGAACAAAAATTCCTGTCTTCGTTTCATTATTCATAAAATTTCCGCTATATTATTATATATAAAATTAAGTCAAAAACACTCGCTTCTATCTGTAAATTCCTTCACAATGGGAGAGGTGGAGTTTCTGATCTCCTCCGGGGTTCCCAGAACTTTAAATTTTCCATTCATTAAAATCGCTATTCTGTCTGAAAGTGAAAAAGCAACTTCAACTTTGTGAGTGACAATTATGGAAGTTATGCCGAGTCTGTCTTGCATTTCCTTGATTAGCCGGCATATTTTTTTTGTGAGAGATGGGTCAAGCCCCGTGGTAGGTTCGTCATAAAGCATATATTTCGGCTCGGCAGCTATTGCCCGTGCAAGCGCTACTCTTTTCTTCATTCCTCCGGAAAGTTCAGAAATTCTCATATTTTCAACCCCTTTCAACCCCACAAGTTCAAGTTTTTCTCTTGCCACCCGCGCATATTCGCCCGGCGAAATGTCCGTAAGGTATCTCAGACCGAAGCAGACATTTTCCAGCACATTCAAAGAGTCAAATAAAGCTCCTTCCTGAAACAGATATCCGAATTTTCTCCGGAACCTCGCCATTTCCACTCCGCCCTCCACTTTTAGTATATCCCGCCCGTCCACTATTATTCTTCCGCCGTCCGGGTTCACGAGCCGCACCAGACACTTTATAAATGTGCTCTTTCCGCTGCCGGAAAGTCCCATAACACCGAATATCTCCCCATCGCTTATTTCAACATCTATTCCATCAAGAACTGTTTTGCCCGAAAAAGATTTCCTCAAACTTTCCGTTTTTATCATATCAAGCCTATTACAATGAAAAACGCGCTTATAAAATAATCAAATACAAGTACAAGAAGCATGCTGCCCACCACGGATTCCGTCGTCGCCTTGCCAACGCCCTCGGCGCCCCCCTCGGTTTTCAACCCTTTATAACAGGAAACGGTGGCTATTATAAAAGCGAAAAAAAATGTTTTTAAAAAGCCGTGCATAAAGTTAGAAATATCCATGTAAATAAAAATATTGTCCCAGTAAACCGTGCTCGGAATCCTGAGTTTTATCATCGCTACCGCGAACCCTCCCAAAACGCCGAGAAAGTCGGCTATAATGGTCAGGATCGGAAGCGTGATAAAAAAAGCAAAATATCTGGGAATCAGCAAATACCTTGAAGGATTTGTGCCCAGGGTATAAAGCGCGTCTATTTGCTCGGTGACCTTCATTGTTCCTATTTCTGCAGTTACAGCTGCCCCGGCTCTGCCCGCTACAACCATGGCAGTCAACACCGGTCCGAGCTCCTTGACTATGGAAAAACCAACCACTGTTCCTATATATAAAGGCTCATTAAACAATGAAATGGATGTGTAGCCGGTTTGAAGAGCCAGAACCATACCGGTAAACAAACCCGTGAGCATGACCACCCCTACCGAATTGACCCCGAGTCTTACAGATTGTTTTACAATCTCGCCATACTCCACAGGCGCCTTGAAAAACCATATGACAGTGGATTTAATCATAAACGCCAGCTGACCTGCTCTGTTAGACGCGTAGATAAAGGTTTCTCCTATTTTTTCAAAAGGATTTGTTTTCATCGTGTATAAATTCTGGGAACTCTTTTGGATATTATGGACGCCGCCTCGTAAGCGATGGTCCCGGATTTTTCCGCCAGATTTGAAATTTTTATTTCTGCGTTTCCCGACTTTCCCACCAGAACAACTTCTTCCCCTATCCCGGGATTCCTGATGTTCGTTACATCAATCATCATCATGTCCATCGTTATATTTCCAAGCACCCTGCATTTTTGTCCGCGAACAAGAACGAAGGATTTGTTTGAAAGTCTTCTTGAATAACCGTCTGCATAGCCGACCGGAAGAGTGGCTATTTTCATCGGTCTTGCACATTTAAAGCTTTTCTCATAACTCAAAAAAGAGCCCTTTCTTACATTTTTCAAAAACACTATTCTCGTTTTAAACGACATTACCGGAGTAAATCCTCTCATAAGACCATAACAGGCAAGCCCGCATCTTACCATATCAAGCCGCATCCGCGGGTAGTGAATCGCCGCGTGGGAATTGCACAGATGCTTGACAAAGTGTGCGGGCAGGTTTCCAAACTCCCTTAGCGCCGAGCGGTAATAAGAAAATTGCTGGAGCGTGTATTTTCTGTCGGTTTCGCTGCTTGAAAGATGACTATAGGCTCCCTCTAAAACCGCATGCCGGGGAAACGAGACAAGATATCTAAATATTCTACCTGCCGCGGGTTTTCTGGCTCCTATTCTCCCCATCCCCGTTTCAATTTTAATATGGCATTTTATTTTCCTGCCAACTTTTTTTGAAGCCTCCACGGCCTGCCTTGCGGCATCAAAACTTGAAATGGTAACAGAAAGATCCTTTTTTATCGCTTCGAGAAAACTTTCGAAAGGATACAAACTTCCGAGAACAAGAATGGGATTTCTTACTCGCTTACGAAGAATAAGTCCCTCTTCTATGGACGAGACTCCGAACCCCCATACCATGTTTCTAACGAAAGAAGATATTTCCCCCGCCCCGTGTCCATAAGCATCCGCTTTTACCACAAACATTAAGCGGGAGGGAGCGACAAGACGGTGAATTTTCAATATGTTTCTTTTTAGCGCTTTCAGATTGACATCAATCCAAGTAGGTCTGAAATTCTTTTCCATTAATCTATAGGGCTACCTCTTCTTCTTCCTGCATGGTTTCCACTCCCGGAGGAGCAGGATTTACAAACTTCGTGCATTCCTCTATGAAATTGAGCTCCACGATCCCCACAGGCCCGTTTCTCTGCTTGGCTATAATAAGCTGAGCCTTGTTCCTTAATTCAGGATCCTCCCGGTTATACAAACCCGGCCTGTATATAAGCGCCACCACATCGGCGTCCTGTTCTAAAGAACCAGATTCTCTGAGGTCGGAGAGCTGCGGCTTTCCCCCTTCCCGAGATTTGTCTTCGGTCCTCCTGTTTAACTGAGAAAGAGCCAAAACTGGAATGTTGAGGCTTCTGGCGAGATCTTTCAACAGGCGCGAAATTTCTGAAACTTCCTGCTGTCTGTTTTCTCTCCGTCCGTGGCTGCGGATAAGCTGGATGTAATCTATTATGATTAAATCAAGGGTTTGATTTCTGGCGCGCAACTGATTTACAAGCTTTCTCGTTCTTGTCCTGATATCCAGAATATCAAGGGCGGGCGTGTCATCCATCCATATGCCGGCCTCGGAAATTTTGCTTATTTCATTTGAAAGAAGCGGCCAGGAATCTCTGCGGAAAAAACCGCTTCTTATTTCCCGCATATTAACCCTGGCAGCGCTGCATATCATCCTTTGATACAAAGACGCCCAGTTCATCTCTAAAGAAAATATTGCCACGGTTTTTTTATTCTCCACTGCCGCATGATAGGCTATGTTCAAAGCCATCGCCGTTTTCCCCTGGCTGGGTCGGGCGGCGAGTATTATGAGGTCAGCTTTTTGAAGTCCGCTGGTTATTTCGTCGAACTTCTTAAAGCCGGTTGGAATCCCGGTTATCAGTTTTTTCTCTTTATAGGCGTTTTCAAGTTGTTCGGAAATTTTCATTCTCAAATCATAGGTGGATTGAAAACCATGATCGGTACTTTTTTGTGCCACCAACAAAATCTGGTTCTGTCCGTAATCAAGAATATTCTCTACATCGTTCTGGCCGGAATATGACTTTTCTATCAAGGTAGTGGATATATTTATTATGTCCCTCAAAAGCGCCTTTTCTTTTACTAATTTGGCGTAGTTCTGAGTATGTGCCGGCGTGGAAACCTTTTCCATGAGGTCACCCAGATATTTCTGTCCCCCTATTTCATCGAGTTTGTTGTTCTTCTTCAAGTATTCCGCCACCGTCAGCAATTCCACGGGCTCATCTTTCAGGTTAAGCTCGCAAATTGCTTCAAAAATCTTTCTGTGCTTGTCCAGATAAAAATGCTTGGATTCAAGAACTTCCTTGACGGAGTCTATGGCATCTTTGTCTATTAACATCGCGCCTAAAACTGCCATCTCCGCTTCCATTGAATGTGGCGGCACTTTCATAACTTCCCCCGTTAAATTTATTTTTTCCGGAAACCCTGACTCAACCCTGCTTGTTTATGACAAGTTTTAACTTCGCCTTAATTTCCGGCTTTAGAATTATTTCCACTTCCTGCTCCCCGGTTTCCTTGATAGAAGCGGGGAGATTGAGATTATCTTTATGGATGGTAATCCCGACCGCTTTAAGACCCTTTATAATGTCGCTCTTGGCGACGGAGCCAAACATCGTTCCGTCTTCTGATACCTTTCTGGAAAAAGTCAGGGTGAGAGAAGATATCTTTTCGGCGGTTTTTCTTAAATTTTCTTTTTCTTCTTCTAATTTCCTCTTCCTTTTTTCCTCGCTGAGTTTCCACGCCTTCACCGCCCCTTCCGTGGCGCAAACGGCAAGTCCTTTCGGTAGAAGGTAATTGCGGGCATATCCGTCAGCAACCGCCTTTATTTCACCTTCTTCGCCAAGATTTGGGACATTTTTTTTAAGGATAATCTTCATGGGCACCTCTTTAAATTTAATTGCTATACGGCAGAAGGGAAATGTTCCTGTTTATCTTTATGGCGCGCGCTATCTGCCTTTGATGCCTGGCGCAGTTTCCCGTAATTCTGCGGGAAAGAATCTTTCCCGTGTTAGACATGAAAGTTTTCAGAATTTGAATTTGCTTATAGTCCACTTTCTCTATGTGCTCCTGACAAAGGCGACAAACCTTCCTTTTCGGGGCAAAATGCCTTCTTTTAAATCTTTTTTTCTCGTCATGTTTTGCTGATGAATTTATCTTATTTTCAATTTCTGCCATATTCTGCTCCATTCAAGAAATTTGCGGATGCTATAATTCTCAATCAAAACGGAACTTCATCCGCCGAATCTTCTTCTATTTCTCTGGCCGCCTCGAGAGGCGGTGGCGAAGAAATTTCACCCCCGCTTTCTTCTTTAGTTTCAGCCGTTTCTTCTGTCCTGCTTGCAGCAAGGCATTGTATCCGCTTGGCCACAACCCGTAAAATCTTCCTTCTATTTCCCTCCTTGTCGGTGTATTCCGAGGCCGAAAGTCTGCCTTCTATATGAACCGGAGTGCCTTTTTTTAATTTCTCATTCGCCCTTTCCGCTACCTGTGCCCAGGACACTATGGGGACAAAAACCGTGTCGTCCCTCCATTCTCCGGACGCATCCTTGTATCTTCTATTGACGGCGATGTCAAACATGCACACAGCGGAACCTTTGGATGTATATGTCAAACTGGGGTCCCTGGTCAAGCGACCGACAAGCAAAACATGATTTTGTTCCGGGATCCGTATATTCATAAATTTGCCTCCCTTTCCGACACCCCGGTGAAAATGCCGCTTAGTAGAGCAAAACAACGAAAAAGCATCCTTTTCTGGCGGACTCTCTCGTGGCGCTGCAAATTAGCATCAACCCGGTTTTTATTTTTTTTGAACGGTTTCTTCGGCGGCTATTATTTCAACTCGCAATATTTTCTCCTGAAGATGAAGTGCGCGCCTTATCTCATATACCATTTGCGGTTCTGCCTTAAGTTTTAAATATATGTAAAAACCGTCTCTTTTTTTGGATATGGGATGGAAGAACTTCCTTCTTCCGAGCCAATCCTCCGAAAGCACTTCTCCACCTTTGCCGGAAATTAACTTTTTTATCGTGCCAATGAATTCACCGGCTTCAGCATCAGAAATCTGCGG
>CALEIX010000194.1 GCA_937898825.1 uncultured Elusimicrobia bacterium
TTGTCCGTAAATTTAAACCCGAACCCCTGGGCGCAGCCTACCCCTCCGTCGTTTGAAGCACTTCCGCCGAGTCCGATTATAATCTCTTTTGCGCCGCGCCGGAGAGCGTCTCTGATAATTTGCCCTGTGCCGAATGTGCTGGCGTTCATACAATCCAGTTCTTTGTCTTTGAGGTATTTTATTCCGGAGGCTTCAGCCATTTCTATTACCGCTATTCCGCCGGAAGAAAAGAAGTATCTTGCCCCCACCCTTTTTTTTAAAGGGCCTTCAACTGTAATGTTGATGATTTTCCCACGCCATAAATTGGATATTATCTCAATCAAACCATCCCCTCCGTCAGATACAGGACGCAAAAGACATTCAATGTTACCGTCCTTTTGTTCAACCCCTTTCTTGATGGCAAGAGCCGCCTGCGAGGGGGTTAAAGTTCCTTTAAATGAATTTGGCGCGACAAGCAATTTCATAAAATTTTATTATAATGATAGAATAAAAATATGGGCAGCGACAACTCCGCGTTGGTTTACAGATTCAAAGACAATCTTTATGTAAACCTTACTAACGATTGCCCCACATCGTGCGTTTTCTGCATGAAGCAGAAATGGAAAATGAATTTCAGGGGTTACAATCTGGCTTTGAGCCGAGAATACTCCTGGACTGAATTTGCCCGGGCGATTGAAAAAGAATCTTTAAAAAAGTCTTTCAGGGAAATCGTTTTTTGCGGTTATGGAGAGCCCACAATGCACTTCGGCAAATTAATGGAAATATCCAGAGCTGTTCGAAATTCCTCCATTGAGAAAGTGAAACCCGATATAAAGATACGTTTGGATACGAACGGAATGGGCAATATCATAAACAGAGTAAGCCTTCCGCCAAAACTTAGAGGTTTGGTAAATTCCGTGTTTATCAGCCTTAACACAGCCAATGAAAAACAATGGCTGAGAATAATGAATCCCCGGGCGGAATACCGCAAAAAGGGATTTGAGAGCGTTCTTAAATTTACGAAAGAGTGCGTTGAGCACCTTGATGAAACTGTTGTCACCGCCATTGATATGGCGGAAGTAGATATTGAGGAAGTGTCTAATCTGGCAAAAAATTTGGGAGCCGGTTTTCTGCTCAGACCGAAAATTTAATATGAATGTTGAAAAAAAAATAATGCTGCTCGCCGCTGCTTTAGTGCTGATACTTCTTGTAAGTGTGCCAAGCGTCCTGTTCCAGGACGCTTTCAAGAAATATTTTTCTTTTCTGTATTCCTGGGACGTGGCGGTTAAACCCGTAAACTCCGTTACCATCAGTGCTCCTCCGCGGGATTATGTATCCAAGCTGCCTCAGCCCGAACTGCGCTTCGTGGAATTTTCGCTTAAAATGCCGAAAGCCCGATCAGTAAAACTCGCAGGGGATTTTAACAAGTGGAACGCTGATAAACTTCCTCTTTCAAAAAACGGCAGCAGGTGGAAAACTATACTCACACTGCCTGTCGGAAGTTATAAGTACCTTTACAAAATTGACGGAAAATTTGTTTTGGATCCGCTAAATCCAAAAACAACTTACCATAATTCAAGGAAGGTGTCTCTGCTCATTGTGAAATGAAGAAACTATTTTTCGTCTTTTTCTTGGTTTTGATTCTTAGGTCAGCGCTCTTTGCGGCGGGGGTCCTATGGATTCCAGCGGGAGATGACTGGGATAAAATTGCGGAAGAAATTATCCGGAGGCAGGGTGTTTCTGTAACAATATCTCCGCCCGCCAAACTTAGCGAGACGCAAAAGCAGATTCTTGAAAAAGGCGTGTCTCTCGGAAAAATTGAAATAGCCTCCAGAATGGTTCACGATCCTCTTCCCGGTCTTTTTTATTTTCCAAAAAGCGGTAGATACATTCCGGGGGATGTCAAACGGACTTTTGACGACAACTCGTTTTTCTTCGCTCAGAGAATTGCTGATTCAAAAAACTCTCTTCCCTTTCAGACAAGAGGATTTTCCAATTCCCCGGGCGCCCTGCATGAAAATTATCTCCCGCTTTTGAAGTCGCTTGGCTTTACGTGGGTGGCTGTTGGCGCCTCTACGGCTCCGACCACGGTTTATGAATGTCAGCAAATCAAGATAGTTCCGTTCACCCTTGCAAATTCCACAACAGCCTTTGCTTCCAGGTTTCTCGTTTTTGACGAAACCGTTGTGTCTTCGGAAACTGCAAGAAAAAATCTTTCGCTTTTTATGAACAGCTTAAGCGAAGTGATTTCGGTGGAAAAAGCTGTTTCCATCACCACTTCTACTGAAATAAACAAGGAGGAAATCAACTCTGCTGTCCGCCCGTGGGTAGAAGATTATGCGAAATGGACCGGCGCCAAAAAACAGTTGGGATACTTAAATGCCCTTGCAAAAACCAGGGAAGAGATTTTCCTTTCGGCGGCAAAGGAAAAAACGGCGCAAAAACTTCCCCGTATATTGAGCAAATTTTACGAGATTGAAAACAGGAGATACTTAGCGGCATTGGGAAGCAAAAAAGGCGCACAACTTGAAATCGAGCTCCAGCAAAAGTTCGCCGATATATTCCGTTTAATGGAACAAGCGTTGCCGCAGTGGGTTTTTGTCTCTTTTGACAAATTCCTGCCCGAAACCGAAAGAATTCCATCCGTAATCATCGAAAGGGAAGGGAACGGTTTTTCTTTCAAAAAGCCCTCCGTTTCATCCGATACCTTCGCCATAACAGGACTTGAAGTAAACTGGGATGAAGAAAATCTTGAAATCAGATTGAGTTACAACGTTCCAACGGATACCACCTCAGTTGCCAAGGAGAGCGATTTGACCGCCGAGATTTATGTGGACATAAATCATCGTCCCCGCGCCGGCATGCAAAGAACGCTTCCGCCACATCCCCTGTCGCTGGCTCCAAGCGACTCGTGGGAGTATGCCGTGAAAATTTTTAGCGCGAAAGCCATTCTTTACTATGCCACCATTTTCGGGCACAAAAACATTGCTGAAGTAGAAGCGGAGAAAGAGGGTTTTTCATTGAAGGCATTTTTCTCCAGAAAAGTTCTGAGGGGACATCCCGAAAGATGGGGATATTCCGTCGTTTTGAAAAGTGCGAAAGGAAACGTTCTGGATACCCTGAGCTCGGGAAGGAAGGGATATTTGAGCAATTTGAGATTAATTCAGAAGGAGAAATAATGGCAGCGAAGGAAAAAATCGTTTCCTTTATCAATTCGTATTTGAATGTGAGCCGGATAAGCGATGCCTCAAGAAACGGAATTCAGGTTGACGGCAGGGACAGTGTCCGGAAAATAGCCTTCGGAGTTTCCCTGTCGCTTGAATTGATTAAAAGGTCAGTTGCAAAAGAAGCGGACATGATTATTGTTCATCACGGGCTGGTATGGGACAAGCCGTTTGTTGTAAAGGGGCCCCTGAAGGAAAAAATTGAACTCTTGCTTAAAAACGGAATATCCCTGCTTGCCTATCACCTGCCTCTGGATATGCATCCGAAAATAGGGCATAACGCGCAAATAATGAAAATGCTTGGCGCAAGCAGGATAAAACCTTTCGGCGAGTATAACAAACAGAAAATAGGTTATAGAGGAGAATTCAAAAGACCCCGGAATTTGAATGACATAGTGAAAATCTTGAACGTCAGACTCTTTTCTAAATCCATTGTTTACAGATTCGGACCGCCTAAAATAAAAACTCTGGGCGTGATAAGCGGCGGAGCGGAAAGAATGTTTGAGCAGGCAATAGAGGAGGGATTGAATTTGTACATAACCGGAGAGGTATGCGAGCAGATTCAGGAAACGGCGAGAGAAAACAAAATCAATTTTATTTCAGCCGGCCATTACAATAGTGAAAAGCCAGGGATATGGGCGCTTGAAAAATTGATTAAATCCAGATTCAGGGTAAAGACCGAATTTATAGACATTCCAAATCCCGTATAATAAAAAAGCCGCCTCTTTTGAAAGAGGCGGCTTTTTGCGCACTTCAGTTATTTATTCGTTTTCTATTGGATTGAAAAAACTCCCGTCTTCAAGCTTGTAGCTAAGGTGAAAAAACTTGTTTATTTTGAATTTGTCGCCGACAAGAGCCGCAAGGGCTGTTTCTTTTATTTCATTGTCGTCGGAGTACTTTAACAGGCTCTCCAGAAATCTTTTGACCCTTGAATCTCCGTTTACGCCCGAGAGGGCGAATATAGCCGTTTTTCTGATTTCTTTATCTTTTCCATACCTGGCTATATCTAAAACAACCCTTTTTACTTTGGAATTGCCGACGGTCTTGTAAAGACTTTTTATGCATTCTATTTTCACATCTTTTGCGTCTTTTCCGTAGTTGAGTATGTCCAGCAGGGCGGTGTATACCCGGCTGTTGAGGGAAGACGCGAACAACGACCAGATAACCGCCCTTTTCATTTCGGGCGTTTTTTCACCATATTTGAGTCGCCAAACCAAAAATTTCTGCGTGTCTGAACGGAATGCCGCTGCGTTCCAGAGCGCCTTGTAGGTCATAATCTTGAGACTTGCGGGATAGTCCTTGTATCTTACGGCATAAGTCAATTTGTCAAGCACTCTTGAAGCTCCCGAGACGTAAGAAAGCGCCCGCGCAGCTTCAATTCTTATATCCAGTCTTTCGCGCTCATCCTGATAAATAGCCAGCACAAGGTTGTATATGCTGGAATTGCGGATAAGGGTTTTGGAATTTTTAACCGCCATTTTTCTCACTTCCGGGTCCCTGTCTCGCAAGAGTGCCTTCAGGTCATAAGTGCTGATGTATTTTGAACCTGGAAGGGAGGATTTAGAAAGGTCCTGCATCTGGCTCTTTAAATTTTTTAGTTGTTTGACAAACTCTCCCTGGCTGAAATTTTCCGAGGCGCACGGCATAACCACAGCCAATAACAAAATCCACACGCTTAGTTTCTTATACATATCTTACCTCCTTGGATGGAATTGCTAATTATATTATATACTGCGCCTCGCGGCGACGTAAGAAGCCATCAGCCTATCCGCCTCTGGGTAAAAGGACCTATGATTAAAGTCAATGGAACAATTTTGCCCCGCCGCGTTTTTTAGCAAAAATAAAAATACACGCTTCCATATCCCCGTTCAAATCCCTTTCTGGCGCGGAGCAGATGACCCGGAAAACATAATGAAAAAGGCTATGGATGCGGCGATAAAGGATAATGAGGGCGCTGAACGAAAACCCCGGCGGCAGGATATGGTGGAATTTAAACGCGAGAAAGAAACCTGGATATTGAGGTTTACAAGTGGAATGCGCCCCAAAAGATGAATAAAAAAGAAGGCCAGATTAGTTATGGTTTTAACAAGTCTGCTGGCATCTGTGCCAGGATGGCTACTTCGGACAAGCGGATGGTGGTATTACTTTCCAAGCGGGCAGAATCTCGGAAAGTTTAGCAAATATGTCGGAGCCGCCGCCGTTACGCCGTAGAACGCCATGGGTTTTCCGCTTTTAATAAGACGCGGCGCCGTATCATTCACAAAAGTTGAACCTGTCGCGAAAATCATATCGCACCAATTCATGCAGGAATCTGTTTCTTCTGTCTCTTATACACATCTGACGCTGCCGACGAATTAGACGGTGTAGATCTCGGTGGTCGCCGTATCATT
>CALEIX010000195.1 GCA_937898825.1 uncultured Elusimicrobia bacterium
CAACCAATATGTCAGAAATGGAGAGGTAGATCCAGACGGTCTATTCACCATCCATGACATTACTGACAAAGTGGATGAAGCCAGTATAGGCATACAGGATAAGATCAATAGTATTATAGATGTCATCAATCAGGATAAAAGTCCTGAAATGATAATCGGGCCACATTGCCGGGAACCATACGATTGTCCTCTAACAGACTGCTGGGAATATATACCTGAACACAGCGTTTTCTCACTCTATTGGAATGGAAAGAAAGCGTTCGAAATGTATAACAGCGGTGTAATAAAATTTTTTATCAAAAAGACTATACACGTTATTTATTATTTCTGATATCGTGTTTTCAAAAAAATTAGACGCCATTCCTGTCGCCCCAACCGAGCCAATTTCCTCTTTGTCGCAGAGAAGCAGGCATGCCGAATATTCGGGTATTGGATTTAAACTGAGCATGGCTTTAAGTCCCGCGAAAGCGCATATCCTGTCGTCCTGTCCATAAGCCAGAATCATGGATGAGTCAATACCGGCGTGCCTGGCCTTTTCGGCCGGAACCATTTCAAGCTCCGCCGAAAGGAAATCTTCTTCTTTGATTCCGTATCGCTCGTTGAGCAGTTGAAGGATGTTGCTCTTGATACTTTCTTTCTGTTTCTTTGAGGAGGGAATTGACCCAAAAACAATATCAAGATTTTCCCCTTCTATTATTTTAGACGCGTTCTTTGTCATTTGACTTTGTGCGAGGTGGGGAAGGAGGTCCGTTATGCAAAATATGGGGTCTTTTCCTCCATTGCCTATGTCAATGTTTATTTTTTCGCCGTTTTTCTTTACCACTACCCCGCAAAGCGCCAGCGGACGGGCCACCCACTGGTATTTTTTTATCCCTCCGTAGTAATGCGTGTCCAGGAAAGCGATTTCTCCGTTTTCATATAAAGGATTTTGTTTTATGTCTATTCTGGGAGCGTCGGTATGGGCTCCGACGATGTGCATTCCGTTTTCAAGAGGTTTTTTCCCCATTACAACGGCGAGCAAAGTTTTTCCCGCGCAGGAAATGTAAATTTTATCTCCGGGTTTCAGTTTTTTGTTCTTGTAAGATGAAATTTCCTTAAAACCCGCTGTTTTGAGAAACCTGACACTTTCATCATGCGCCATTCTTTCAGTTTTGGAATTATCCAGAAATTTCATGTATTCTTCCGCATACTCGTTTATTTTCACTTTTTCCGCGGGGGATACGCAAAAGTATCCGTTTTTCCTTTCCATTGAAAGGGATTTTTTCGCTTTTTTGCTTTTTTTAGGCATCTTTTCCTCCTTTTTGAAGGTCATCTTTGGCAAATTTTTGATTTAATATGCCGTATGAATTTTAAATTCGCAAACGCAGAAAAACTTTTGCCATTAAAGATATGATACAAAATAAAATTCAGGATTAAACCACGGCAAGAGTGTGGGCTGAAAAGAAAAGGGAAAGATTTGCTGACTTGTGACCTGTACTTTGCGACTTCAACGCTTTTTGCGGTCTCTGCGTTTCACGCAGATTACGCTAAAACATCGCAAAAACCGCAAAGAACAAATTTTCAAAACTTATTAACCAATCTTTTAATCTCCAATTTCTTACTCCCAAAATTTAATATTCTCTCTGCGTTTCACTTTACTAAATTTTGCGTCCTTTGCGATTCTGACTTTTGTTATTTTGCTATCATATTTCAAATGAAAAACTGCCCCGTAAAAATTCTTTTCCTGATATTCTCTATAAGTTTACTCAATTATATAGACAGGCAGATTTTGTATGCTGTCTTTCCCTTAATCAAAGAGGAACTTCTTTTGAGCGACGCAAAACTTGGAATGCTGGCTTCATCTTTTATGATTGTTTATATGTGTTTCGCGCCTTTCGTGGGTTTTTTTGGAGACAGGGTTAAGAGACCTAAAATAATCGGAATCAGCGTTATACTCTGGAGCGTCGCTACAGCCATTACCGGAATGGCGAAAAATTATATTGCTCTCTTGTTCTCAAGAGCGCTTGTCGGCATAGGCGAAGCGGGATATGGCTCGGTTTCTCCGTCTTATTTGGCTGAATGGTTCCCGAAAAACATGAGGGCGAGAATAATGTCGCTTTATGCTTTAGCAATACCTGTTGGCAGCGCTCTCGGATATTTATTCGGCGGATATTTGGGCGATGAATTCGGCTGGCGACATGTTTTTTTCATAGCGGCACTGCCTGGACTGCTTCTGGGAACGTTTTCTTTTTTTCTTAAAGAAACTCCGCAGAAAGAAGAATCTTCAAAGCCTCTTGGAATTTCAGATTACAAAGTTTTGGTAAAAAATAGAACGTATCTTTTAATTTGTTTTGCCCAGGCTATGGCTACCTTCACTGTGGGAGGGCTTGCTGCCTGGATGCCGACTTTTTTTGTAAGGAACTATGGCATTTCAGTCTCGAAGGCCGGCTTTATATTCGGTGTCGTCACAGTTCTGGCTGGAATAAGTGGAAATATCTTTGGCGGGTTTGTTGGTGATTATCTTAAGGAAAGGACGCCAAGGGGCTATTTCGTGCTGGCATATCTTGCATTTTTTACTTCCGTGCCTTTTGCTATTTTCGCGATTTTGAGCGATAACCTTGCCTTTGCCATAACGATGGTTTTCTTTGCGGAATTTTTCGCCTTTGCGCATTCCGGACCTTTCCATGCCGCGATAATAGATGTTACCGGCATAAAGGTGCGTTCCATGGCTTTCGCGCTGGATATATTTATAATACATGCCTTTGGCGATGCGATTTCGCCGGTACTTGTCGGCTATGCCTCAGATATTTACGGATTGAGGTTTGCTCTTTTTGCCTGCTCTCTGTTCCTGGTTTTTGCCGCGGCATTTTCAATTCTGGCCGGCGTCAGCTATAATAATTCTTACGCAAAATGGAAAAAATAGAAATACTTTTTGAAAATGAAGATTTCATAGCCGCAAACAAGCCAGAGGGTTTGCTTACAATAAAAGGCAGAGGCATTGGAGGTGAGGAGAATCTTTTTGATCTTTTGAAAAAAAATTTAGGCAAAATATACACAGTTCATAGACTTGACCGTGATGCAAGTGGTATAGTCGTTTTCGCAAAAAATCCCGGAGCGCACAAATATTTGGGCATGATGTTTGAAAAAAGGCTGGTGAAGAAGAAATATTACGCTTTTGTCCGGGGAAATCCGCGAGACGCAAAAGGGAGAATAGATGCGCCGGTCAAGGACGGCTCAAGGAGATGTTCTGTTCATTTTGAGGGGAAAAAGTCAATTACCGATTATTTTGTATTGAAACGATATGATAAAATCGCTTTTGTGGAGTTGTCCCCGCTGACCGGGCGGCGCCATCAATTACGGGTGCATATGAATTATATTAACCATCCTATATTGGGAGACAGGCTCTACGGGAATTTGAGAGAACAAGCGGTTTATCCCCGCCTTCTGCTTCATTGTTTTTCTATTGAATTTTCTCTTCCTTCCGCCAATCTCCTTAAGTTGAGAAAAGACCCTCCTCAGAGTTTTTTCGATATTCCTTTTTCAGTGTAGTTCATGTCAGGGAGTTTCGCGAGTATACATTTCGAGAACTTATAAGAATAACTTCGGTAAAAATTATTTCTCAATTTTTGCTAACATCGGCTGATAAATGGAAGGATTCATGTAAATTATATAGATGCTTTCGGGCGTGTGGTGAATTTCTTTTGCTGAATAATACAGAATCCCTTTTTTCTTTTCGGGTTTAAACAGAGTTTTTGGCTTAGATTCCGGCAAATTTTCAATATTGGAAAAGGTTAAGCATTTCACGCTTTGCTCTGAAAGCGACATGTAAATTATCCTGAAAATTTTATCGTATTCGTCGTAAACCAGGGAGGCCTCGCCGGAAATATCTCCGATAAACTTCCCTGGTTTGCCGGACCATTTTCCGTCTTGCGACAGATATAAGTATTTATCGCTTTGTTCAATATTGCGAGCTTTGACTTTTGCCAGAGACAGATAAACGTATTTCTTTCCATCTTTCGCCGTTCGACCTGATAAAAACACATAATTTTTCGAAAAGGAGCGTAGAACCGAATCGCCCAGTATTATTCCGGGGATGTGAAAATTTTCAACCCTTTTAAAAGTAAAAGCGTTTATGTCTGGTTTTTCGGGAACCGGAGATTTAGCAAGTTCCGTGCCCGACACGTCAAAATCCGAGTTCTTGCAGGTTTTTATTCTCATGTAATAGACATAAGCGGTTTTGGCAATCTGAACTCCTCCGTTGGCCCACAGGCGCAAGAGAAAAGGACTTTCGTTTTTTTTGTATTTGATGAATTGGGTGGTTTCTCCATTTTCCGAATAAAAGACGAATTTTAATTTTTCGATGTTTCTCTTTGTCGGAATATCGCTCAATGCCAGAGAGTTGGAAGGCATGGCTTTCATATCGGTTATGTCGGAGAATTTAAGGGTCTCGGCGGCTGTTATCGGTTTTTTCCATTCGCCCAGTATCGTGTCCCCGAATGTCCAGAGAAGTTTTTCTTCTCCGTTTTCAAATTTTACCCTGAATGGGTTTACGCCGTCT
>CALEIX010000196.1 GCA_937898825.1 uncultured Elusimicrobia bacterium
GCAGCGTCAGATGTGTATAAGAGACAGTCGTCATAATAGGCGATAGTGCTCAAGCCGAAGTAAACGGGATATTTAATCTGCGAATAATCTATTCTGAAGAATCCATTTTCTCCCCATTTTGTTCCCCAGCTGTTTTTCACTATAAAATACTTTTCTTCGTCGCTATATCCTATCAGCAGAATCGCATGTCCCCCCAGTCTCCTGCCTGTTACATGAGAATATATGCCCGATTTATAATGCATAAAGTCTTCATAAACCATCATGGCGGTCGGCAGGGGCCCGTATTTGACCAGAGCCGCCTTGAGAGATGCAAGATCGCGAGATACCGAACCCCAATCACCTATCTTATATGTCTTTTCCTGCCAGCCGTCGGTAGCGTTTGAGCATTTTCCGTTGGTAGCGGTATATGGATAATATTCTTCGGGAGGTAAACCCGTCTTCTCAAGGTAGCGGGCGTTTAATCTCCCACCGCTGCAGGAACCAACCCCGCTGCAGGAAAGCATTATTTGCTCGGACAAATCCAAATCAACCCCGGGCTTTTTCTCAATAAGCAAAGCGTACGATTCCAGTCCTCCGGTCATGGCAAACGCCCAGCAGGAACCGCACTTTGCCTGATTCCTTATTTCAGTCACATAATCCCCTCCAAAATCTCTCCAATCTAAAAAGGAGGGGGTAACCACATCGCTCAGTCCGGAAACACCAGGGGCATTCACCGGCTCGAAATCAAGCCCCACGTAGTTCAACCATTCATTCCATGATAAATTGGACAGAGACGTTTCGCCAGCGACCCACCTGCCTCCGCTCTGATCTATCAATGCCTGTATATCCTTTATTGTGTCTTTGATATTGTTTTTGCCCGCTTTCTGGCTGAAACCCGTAGAATAAAACATCAACAGAGCCGCAAAAATAAATCCGGCAATCAAACCGCTTTTTGATAATTTCATTTAGTACCTCCTTGCTCCTCTGTAAAATTCCTTTCTGAAAACCCAGTCGTTTTTTATATTATACCACTAATCATTTTAGCAATTCATTTCCACCCCTTTGCTTTGGCGTAATTCAGCACCCCTCTGTAAATGGCATCCGCTATTTTTCTTCTTATCTTCCAGCTGTTTAAATTGGCTTGATCCCGCCTATTGGTCATAAATCCCATTTCCACAAGTATCCCCGGTGCGTATGTTCCTCTCAAAACGTAAAAGGCCGCCTGCTTGACGCCCCTTGACCTGAAGGGAGTTCTTCTGGCGCACTCTTTCGCCACAAATCCCGCCAATTTGGCGCCTTCATTCATATATTCATTTCTCGCCAGAGAATGAAGCAAAATGGCCGCCTGATTAACCCTTTTCTGTTCCTTTTCGTATTTCAGGACCGAATTTTCAAAATCCGCAACCTCTGCCGCCCAGGGGTCCGAAGCATTTTCCGACATAAAATATATTTCAAAACCGTGCTCTTTTCTGCTTCGGGACGCATTTGCGTGCAAAGAAATAAAAATATCTGCTTTCCATTTATTGGCTATTTCCGACCTTTTGTGCAAAGGCACGAAAACATCTGAGGTTCTTGTCATCTTCACTTCAAAACCCTTTACCTTCTTTAATTTCTTGTACAGAAGTTTAGCTACCCTCAAGTTTATATCCTTTTCCTTAAGTCCGAAAAGTTTTTTTCCTCCGGGGTCTTTTCCTCCATGCCCCGGGTCTATAATAATTCTTTTTACGCCGCCCTTTTTAACAATTATTTTATCGGGGATATTTAAATCGATTTTCTCCTCTTCCGCCGGTAATTCGTTATCGCTGCTCCCTTTTGGAAAACTCGTTATTACCGCTCCCTCTCCCGTCTCCAAAGCAGCGGGCTTCTCCTTAATTACCGCCGAAGTGGGCGCAATACTTTCCGCAGCCTCCTTGGTTACATTGGAGTAGACGCTGCAGAAATCAAGAACAATCCTGTAGGGCGAAGAAAGTTTGAATGCTTTGTATTCCCTAAAATTTTCAGAAAGGGAAATCCCTATTCTCAGGTATTTATTCTCCTGAATCAATTCCATATCCTTGACCACGCCATCGTTTATGGAGATTTTTTCATTGCCGTAAGCCATGGCTCCTGGCACCCTGACGCTGATAAAATTATTCTCCCTGGTGGTAATGTCATAATCAAGATTTTCCGACATATAAATAACAATCCGCGTCCTGTCCTTGTAGGAAAAGTAGTTAACTGAATTCACGTTGATATTATGCTTTTCCTCCAGAACCCTGTTGCCCGAATCATAGGTGAGTTTAAATCCAAAGGCAGAACTGAAAACCTTCGACACGAGAAAGTCCTTCAGTATGAAGGGTCTTCCGCCTCTTACTATATACGGTCTTGAAAATTCCGCCTTTTTCCCGTTTATTATGATTTTGTCGTCGCCTTTGTTGAAAACGACTTTCTTCCCCTTGACCTGAAAAAAAAGCCTTCCGGAAACAGGATACCAGTATATTTTCCCTTTCATTATTTTAGCCATTTCTTTAGCGTCAAGATACAGAACATCTCCCAAAACATAAGCGCCAATTTTCTGCACATATGCCCCGTTCTTGATGAAAGAAACCTTTTCTATTTTCGCAAACGCTGAAGCAGAAGTCAGAATAATCATGGTTAAAACGAGCGATATTTTTTTAGTCATTGTTTTTCATTTCCTCCGAACTCTATTATTCTAATATAATACGATAATCTTCCCAAGTCAATTGCGGGTCGGAAGTTATTTTCACCGACCTGTGGACATTTTTCTCTATCAAATTCTGTTTCTTTTTAAGCAAATCCAAAAGCATGGGATTTACCACAACGCGTAAATTCCCGCCTGGTCTACCCATAGTCAGATGTTCTATCTCTCTTTGAATCTTGATTCTAATGCTTTCAGAAGACAGGACCCTGCCCGAGCCGTGACACTCAGGACATTCCTCTGTCAGAAGGCTTACGGTGCTTTCCCTCTTTCTTTCCCGCGTCATTTCAACAAGTCCAAGTCTTGTTATCGGGAGTATTCTTATTTTAGCCCTGTCTCTTTTAAGCGCTTTTTCAAGGACATGAACAACTTTATATCTGTTGGACGCTCTCTTCATGTCTATAAAATCTATAACTATTATTCCCCCAATATTTCTGAGTCTGAGCTGACGGGCTATTTCCTGCGCTGCTTCTATGTTCGTTTGAGTAACAGTTTCCTCCTGTGACTTTGAGCCGGTAAACCTTCCGGTGTTTACGTCTATGGCGCAGAGCGATTCGGCCTCCTGAATGACTATACTCCCGCCGCTCGAAAGGGAAACCCTGATCTTTCTTAATTCCTCTATTTCCTTTTCCACTCCGAAAGCCTCAAAAATGGGAGTTTTATGATTGTAAAATTTCACTCTATCCTTCAGCTCGGGAGATATTTTAGACACAAAGTCAACAACGTTATAATACTCCTCTCTGTTATCCAGCATGTAGATAGAAACATCTTCTGAAAGTATATCCCTTGCCACCTGAAGGGTCAGTCCCATATCGCTGTGCAGAAGTCCCGTGGGAGAGGAGCTTTCAAAACGTTTCATAATTGATTCCCATGTCCGCATCAAATATTTAATTTCTCTTTCAAGGTCCGTTTCTGTCGCTCCTTCAGCCTCCGTTCTGACTATGCATCCGCGCCCTTCAAATTTGTTATTCGTAGCTATTTTGCGAATAATCTCAGTAAGACGTTTTTTTTCTTCGTAATTTTCAATGCTTTTTGACACTCCCACAAAATCCTGGTTGGGCGTAAAAACAAGGTAGCGACCCGGGAGGGAAATATCCATGGTCACCTTCATTCCCTTCGTCCCTATGCTGTCCTTCGTAACCTGAACCATAACCTTCTGCCCTTTTTTGAGCAAGCGTTCTATATTGTTTTCTTGAGAAGAACCGGTAACATCGGTTATATAGATATAGGCGTTTTTACTGAGACCGATATTTATAAAAGCGCTGGATATTCCTGGAAGCACATTATCAACAACACCTTTATAAATATTTCCCACTATATTGGTGCTGCCCCTTCTTTCCCAGAAAAGTTCCGCTAATTTTGAATTCTCAAGTATGGCAACGCGCGTTTCCTCAAAAGAGGTGTTAGCGAATATTTCCTTTTTAATTTTATTCTCCTCGTGTTCAACACTATCTTTTTCCACATCGTTTTTTATTCTTTTCATATTAACTCCTTAAGATGATGCTCTGAATCCATCCAGTAAAGATTCTTTCTTACAACCCTCTTCCACTTAAAGGGATTCGGAAATATCGTGTCCATTACGTTCTCAAGCTTTACCGTAGTTCCCGCCCGATATTCCAGCAAAAAAACTATCTTCTTATCTGAAGCATCAGTTTCCAGATTCCTTAAAAACGGTCGGATTTCCGTCTCAATGATTTTATTCTCCTCGCTTCTGCGATACACAAGAGAATTGGAGAAAAGGGCTTTCTTCACGCATGTCTCAAGAGAATCATTATAATCCCTGGGAAAAACATAAAATTCAATCGCGTTCACAGACACTTCTATCGAGGGAAAAAAAACGGGGACCCTTTTTGCCCTGATGAAAAACAAACCTGAATTTTCACAACAATCAAAAACACGTTTTGTCTGAAAAGGCGATACATTCTTCGAAAAATAAAAATCGGCGTACTCCGCCTCACTTTCAAAACCCAAAGATATTGCCGGCCCGAAAGAAATTTTGGGTCTTGAAAAACCTCTTTTTTTGTTTATACACAGCGGCAGACCGGATTTTAAAGAAGCCCGACGCACTTCTGCAATTTGTTCCAAATGACTCAGAGACAGGGCATCATTCTTTTTTCCGTATCTCACTCTTATCCTGCACTTAGGCCGATTTTCCATATTTTTTAAAACAATTCAAATACCACTTCTTCCCAATCTTCTATCGTAAATCATTAAATGCCGGTGACAAGCGTTCATTTGCAAGTTCCTTAACTTTCTTACTCCTTTCCTCGTCTCATCTCAAAGTGTATCTCCTTGAATAAATTGATTGTAACAATCCTAAGGCACCCATCGTCGCCACAAGATTCGAGCCGCCATAGGATATAAGCGGAAGAGGCACCCCCGCCACAGGGAAAAGCCCGAGCAGCATTCCGAAATTAATAAAAAAATAAACAAAAAACATTGCAAAAATTCCGCAAGCTGTAAAATAACCAAATCCATCCCACGACATGGAAGCAATTGACAGGCATCTCTGCATAAGAAAAATATACACACCCATCAGAAAAAACATCCCCAAAAAACCGAACGTTTCTCCAACGACTGCCAATATGAAATCCGTATGCCTTTCAGGTATAAACCCAAGTTTGGATTGACTTCCCGAAAAAAGGCCCTTGCCAAATAGCCCCCCGGACCCTATCGCTATTTGCGCTTGCAAAATATTGTAGCTAGCTCCTCTGGGGTCCGTCTGCGGGGAAAGAAAAGCCTCGATACGTTTTTGCTGATAGGATTTTATCTGCTTTTTCACTGCGATGGCTGAAAAATGAGCACTTACAATAATGGCGACAAAGAGCACTATGTTCATAAGGGGAAAATATAAAAACATCTTGCCGGCCAAATACCATATAAGCCACGCCCCTAAAATCAAACCTGCCCAGAGAACAGGAACGCTCCAGTTGAAGCCCGACAAAGAATAAAAAAACCTGGTGAAACCAGAGCTTAACAAATGGGGATTCAAATCAATAATTGTCCATAAGACAGGAAGAATGCCCACAATTAAGATAAAAATCATGAACATCGCCATGTGAAAGATGCTGGCACCGGCGCAGAAAAGCATTATCAAAATTATAGGCAGCATCGTCAAAACCGCGGAAAAATCCGGTTGTTTCATCAGAAGGAAGAACACGGGCAGAGCAAGAAGCCACACTCCGATAAAACTTTTAAGTTCCCCGATTCTGTTTCTCCTTTTATCCAGATAATTTGCCACTACAAGGATAAGTCCTATTCTGGCAAATTCCGCGGGTTGCACCGAGAAAAATGGCAATCTGAACCACGAACGCGCGCCCCTATCACTCACCCCAAAGAACAAAACGGCTATAAGAATAATCAACATGAAGGCATAAATAATTTTCCATTGATCTTGAAAAATCTGGTAATTAAAACTCCAGAGCACCAGAAAAAAGCCAGCTGAAATGGGAAGAGCCAGCATATGAGTTCTTAAAACCTTTTCCTGCGCTACCTGAGCCGAAAAAACAGACAAAGTGCCTATTAAAAGGAGAAAAAAAACCGCAATCAAAATGCCCATATCCAATCTATTCTTTTTCTTACCTGCCTTTATTCCTATCACTTGCTCCTCTCCTGCCACTTGCAACGCTTCTGTTTAGATCTTCTTTCAGAGCGGCTTCCATGACCTTTCTCGCTATGGGAGCTGCCGCCGAGGCGCCATGTTCTCCGAAAGCCACAAGAACAGCAACCGCTATTTCGCTGGGCCTGCCAGCAACCTGAGCATAAGAAACAAACCATGCATGGTCGCTTCCATGGGGATTTTGAGCGGTTCCCGTTTTTCCAAACACCTCTGCGCCAGATATTTTGGCTGCTCTGCCGGTACCTTTTTCCACAACCTCAGAAAGCGCCTTTCTGAGATGCAACCATGTGGATTGTTTTAGACGTATTTTTCTTTGAAGGTGCGCCGACCTGCTGAAAACTCGCCGTCCATTTCTATCTACAACCTTTTCCACATAATACGGTCTCCAGAATTTGCCTCCATTAGCTACCGCTGAAATCATCTGAGCCATCTGCATGGGAGTCACCAAAAGCTCTCCCTGCCCTATGCTTAGATTTAACGTATCTCCGATAAACCAATATTTTTTGTTTTTGACCCTGGCACCTGGACCAAAAATATTGCCTTTACTTTCATTGTCAATTTCCACGCCGGTTTTTCTGCCAAGACCAAACATCTTTGAAAACTTCTCTATATTGTAGGGACCCGCCAAAAGTCCGACATGATAGAAATAAACGTCACAGGAATGCGCAAATCCGTCATAAAAAGCGACTCTTCTGTGTCCCTCTTTTTTCCAGCATCTAAAGACTCTCGCGCCGGCATCAAAATAACCCGGGCAATAAAACTTTCGATTTATATCCACACTGCCGAGTTCGAGAGCGGCAGCTGAAACCACAATTTTAAATACAGAGCCCGGGGGAAAACTGCCCTGCGCCGCGAGATTAAACTCCTGCGTATCCCCGCCGACTTTGCCCTTAAGCATCCTGCCGGGGTCAAAATTCGGATAATCGGCTATAGCCAGTATTTTGCCGTTTTGCGGATTGACGGCGACGACCGCACCTTCGCCGCTAAGCGATTCTTTAAGGCCATCCTCGGCTGCTTTCTGAATCCGAGAGTCTATTGTCAAATAGATATCAGCACCGGGCAGACTTTTTCTACTTTCTAGCACCTGTATAAGTCGACCTTTGGAGTCAACTTCCAAATACATTCCACCGTCCACCCCCTTAAGTTCTTGCTCAAACCTCTTTTCAAGTCCCGCTTTCCCTACGTAAGCGTCCATACTGTAATTTCTGCTCTTGTAATATTCCCATTCCTTCGGATTGATTTTACCCAAATATCCCACAATGTGGCTTAAAAAATTATGCATGGGATAGAATCTTCCTGCCTCGGATATTATATTGAGGCCCGGATAGAAAGTTTTAAGCTCCGATATTTTCAGCATTTCCCGGCTACTCAGTCCGGCGGCTATTTTAACCGGAACATTTCTCTTTATTGCGGAATAAATCTTTTCCGAAACCTCAGAAACGGGGATATCTAAATAGCGGGATATGTCAACGCATATTTTTTGAGGTTCGGGATAGTTTTCTCTGTCAAGGGGGAAATAAGCAAGTGTAAAAGAAGGTTTATTCCCCGCAATCATAACTTTATCCGCGCTGAAAATCCTCCCTCTCGGCGCGTTTCTTGCTATAATTTGGGTTTTGTTCCTTTCGGCGATTTTGCTGTAATAGGCATAGCGAAATATTTGAAAATTAACTATTTTTACGAGAAAAACGGTAGCGACAAGATATATGATAATCTTGAGCCAATTAATTCTATTTTGATATAAAGCAGAATAATAAGTCATTGAACTTTGAAATGCTTGAAAAGAGAAAATATAAATGCAAACACAATGGGGAATATAACCGCGTTTAAGAAGGGTTTTATGAAAAGAAAACTCACCTTAAGCGGCTCCGCCCCGGTAAATACCTGTGAAACCAGTTGATAAAGAATAAACGAAAACACGCTCATAATAAACGCCAACCCGAGCTGCGGGATAAAACTCTCAAAATCAAAATGCTTCCTGACAACCAAAATGGTGTAACACACAACCGTATAAACCAAGGCGTTCGCCCCCACCAGACTTGAGCCCAACATATCCTTATACAAACCAAATATGAAACACATCAAAAAAGCCGTGACCGGAGTTTGAAGCACTGCAAAAGTCAGGCAGGCGGAAAAAACAACATCGGGAGAAAAAAGTCCGAGGGAAAAAAAATCCGAAAAAAACCACTGGCAAAAACCGATAAATATCAATATCGCCACGCAAAGAAAAGTTTTCATTTTATTTCCTCAACCGAGACACCTTTCGTTTGCTCCCGGTAAATGACAAATACCTCCCTTACCTTTCTGACATCAAAGCCGGGCGCGACCTGCGCCATATAGTAATTTGGGAACTCGCCCTGCGGCTGTATCTTTTCCACCTTCCCCATATATATGAAAGACGGAAGTATCATACTGGAAGGGGATGTAAAAACCTCCACGCCTTTTTTTACTTCCAAGCGCATTGGAATATATTTGACAAAAATTTTACTCTTTCCCCTTCCCTCAACCAAAGCGTCAGGACCATCTCTTCCAAGAGTGCACACATAAGAAGAATTTCTATCGGTTACCAGAATGACTTTAATATAAGAAGGAAAAACTTCAAGCACTCTTCCCACAAAAACGACCCTTCCCCGTGACTCGGTCACCGTCGGAAAATTAACTTTTATTTTTGAATTTTCCGGCTTTTCTATAAACAGAAATGAATGCCAATTGTCGGGATTTTTGCTCAAGACTCTGGCCCATTCGCCTTTCCAGGGCAACTGAGGCCTGAGATTGAGGAGATTTGTCAAGCGACGATTTTCATCTTCCAGCATCTGCAGGCGTTCAATTAGAATCCTGTTTGACTTGATTTTATTCTCCAGAAAAATGTTCCTTTGTTCCGTTTTTAAAAGATTTTCCACATTGCGGGGCACATTTCTCAAATACCACAGGTTTTTAGAATATAAATTGATGTCCGGATAAAGCAGGTAACTCAGGATTATTCTGGCAGAATGAAGAACTTTCGTGGCTGGAAAAATTAACAGAAAAATGGACAGCGCGAAAAAAAACAAAAAAGGTTTTCTGGCATTTTCAACGTTTCTGCCCATGTTTCCTCAAATCAGCGAAAATCCGATTCAAGGAACGGGTAAACGTCTTTTCTTTGCCTTCTGTAAATAAAACCTGGTTGAACATAAACTGAAAATTAGAATGTTTAAACATGCCCATAAATGCTATCTGCGATAAGAACCAAAAAAATCGGATTTTCGCTCGATATTGTCAATTTCTTCCAAAAATTTACCGCATCCCAATGCAACGCAACTCAAAGGGTCCGGCGCCCTGTGCACCGGCAACTCAACCTCCTGCCTGAGAAGTTCAGGAAAGCCCCTGAGCAATGAACCGCCGCCCGCCAAAACCAATCCTCTATCTATTAAATCGGCGGAAAGTTCGGGAGGCGTCTCCTCCAAAATTTGTTTTATGCTGTCTATAATCACACGCACAGTTTCCATCAGCGCCTGGCGTATTTCCTCAGAAGTAACCAAAATTGTTTTCGGCAGACCCTTTGCCTGGTCCCTGCCCTTGACCTCTATGGTTTTTTCTTCTTTCAATGGAAAAACGGAACCTATCTTAATTTTAACCTCTTCGGCGGTACTTTCGCCAATTATCAAATTATGTTTTTTCCTGAAATACTGGACTATACAATCATCCATTTCATCCCCTGCCACATCCACCGATTTTGAGACTACCATTCCTCCGAGAGATATAACAGCCATTTCGCTGGTTCCCCCTCCGATATCGCAAATCATGCTTGCATGCGGGTCGGAAACCGGAAGCTCCGAGCCTATTGCCGCCGCCATCGGCTCTTCTATAAGATAAACCTCTCTGGCTCCGGCCTGCTCCGCCGATTCCTGAACGGCCCTTTTTTCCACCTCGGTTATTCCGGAAGGTATACCTATAACGATTCTCGGATGAAGCAGGGCGCGCCTGTTGTGCACTTTTCTTATAAAATACTTGATCATCTCCTGCGTCACTTCAAAATCCGCTATGACGCCATTTTTCAGGGGCCTGACGGCTATGATATTCGACGGAGTTCTGCCCAGCATCAACTTAGCTTCGCTTCCCACCGCCAGCACATTCTTCTTGTCCCTATCTATAGCAACAACGGAGGGCTCTCTGAGAATTATCCCTCTCCCCTTCACATAAACCAGAGTATTAGCAGTGCCAAGGTCAATGCCTATATCGTTGGAAAAAAGACTGAAAATATAGTCAAACATCACTCCACCAATTTGATGAAAGCCATCTCGGCCCTGTCGCTTTTGCGCGGACCGATTTTCACTATTTTAACGTAGCCGCCATTCCTGTCTTTATATCTGGCGGCAATCACGTCAAACACCTTATTAAAAGCATCTCTATTTTTTATGAATTTTCTTACCCTTAACCTTTTGCCCTGCTTAGCGTCAGTTATTGCTTTTTCAACAAAAGCCCTCAGTTCCTTCGCCTTGGGTAAAGTCGTTTTTATTTTTTCATGCAAAACGAGACTGGTAGCCATTTGCGAAAACATGCCCCGCCGGTGAGAACCTGTTTTTGAAAGTTTTCTTCTGCCGAGGTTTTTAATCATTGCGCTCCCCTCTATTCCTCGCTGCTGCCCAGAGGGAGGTCCATCTCTGCGAGCTTTGATTTTATTTCGTCCAGGGATTTTTTTCCGAAATTCTTCACAGCAAGAAGGTCCTCTTCCTTCCTGGAAATAAGCTCTCCTATCGTTCTTATGCCCGCCACCTTGAGACAATTGGCCGCCCTGGAGGAAAGCTCTATCACATCAACGCTTTGTTCATGCAGGGACGACTTTTCAAGAGTTTTCTTTCCTTCCTTGTCTTCTCCTTTTGGGGTTTCTCCGAGAAAGGGAGTGAGAGATTTGCTCAATATTTTTGCTGTCTTGTCAATCGCATCCGCCGGCGAAACAGTCCCGTCCGTCCATACCTCAAGGATAAGCTTGTCATAATCCGTTCTCTGTCCGACCCTGGCGTTTTCCACAATATAATGGACTTTCGTAACAGGAGAAAACAGGGCATCCATGGGAATGTAATCCGAAGGAAGATTCATTTTTTCCCTTATCTCTTCGCTTGTCAGATAACCTGTGGCGCGTGCTATTTCAAGTTCTGCCTCAAAAGATATTCCCGGCTCAAGGTGCGCTATAACCAGGTCCTTATTCACAATCTCCACATTGGCGTTTTCTTTTATGTCAGAAGCCTTTATCTCTCTCTTGCCCTTGACCGCTAAGTAAAGCGTTTCAGGACCCTCCCCGCTGAGTTTCACCTTCATCTTTTTAAGATTCAGCAGGATATTTATAACATCTTCGTAAACCCCGGGAATTGTAGTGTATTCATGAGTTGCACCTTTGATACGCGCCGCCACTACAGCCGCTCCGTCAAGGCTTGAAAGGAGAACCCTCCTCATGGAATTGCCTATGGTGTGGCCATAGCCGCTTTCATACGGTTCAGCGATAAATTTGCCGTAAGAATCCGTAAGAGTTCTTTCATCAACTTCTATTTTTTCTGGAATAACAAGCTCCCTCAAAAAAGTCTGCGGCATCTGTTCCTCCTACTTGGAATAATACTCTACTATAAGTTGTTCGTCGACATCCTTTGAAAATTCACTTCTCTCCGGCCATCTTTCAATCTTACCAGTTAGCGTTTCGGTGTTAAATGTAATAAAGCTGGGACGGGGAGTTATTTTCTCCGCATGTTCTAACCCTTGCCTTACGACAAGTCTCTCAGATATGTTTCCATTCAGCGAAACGGTGTCTCCCGGCTTGAGGATGTAAGAGGGAATCGTCACCTTTTCCCCATTCACCTTTATATGCCCATGGTTAACCAGTTGCCGGGCGGCTTTGATGGAAACCGCAAAACCCATTCTTCTTACCATGTTATCAAGTCTCACCTCCAGAAACCTTAAAAACGCCTCGCCGGTTTTTCCCTTAACCTTACTCGCTTTCTTATAAAACCTTTTGAACTGCGCTTCATTTATCTGAGCCGAGAATTTCGCTATTTGCTTCTCTTTAAGATGCTTGCCATAGTCTGACATTTTTTTTCTCATCGTAAATTTTTTGGAAGGGCTGCTTTTTTTTCTGTCGAAAACGCAGTTGTTATAGCATTTAATTCCCTTCAAAAACAGTTTTTTGTCAAGCTTTCTGCACTTCTTGCAGCTTGTTTCCGTATATCTGGACATTCAAATCAACCTCCTGGTATTTCAATAAATTGCGACCGGCTTTTCAGTAACGGCAAAAGATTTTCTAAAACCGCTTTATCCGCAAGTATTAACCAAAGTTGGTTATATGCTATACCCTTCTCGGCTTCGGCGGCCTGCAACCATTGTGAGGAATAGGCGTAATATCCTTTATGGAAACTACTCTTATCCCGGCATTAGCTATTGCTCTTACAGCGGTTTCTCTTCCGGGCCCCGGTCCGCTTACAAAGACCTGCGCCTGCTTTATGCCAAAATCCCTGGCCCTTTCAAGCGCTCTTGTAACCGTTATCTGCGCAGCAAAGGGGGTTCCTTTTTTCGTCCCTCTAAAATTATTGGAGCCGGCTGTGGACCAGCATAACACATCTCCCCTTTCGTTTGTAACAGTTACTATCGTGTTATTGAATGAGCAGTTAATGTAAATTCTCGCAGAATGAACATTAAAATGTCTTTTTCTTTTGGCGCCGCCCTTTTTTGCTTCTCTATTTTCTTTATACTCCATAAAAATCTCCAAGCCTCCTATCGCTTTGAATCGGGTTATTTATTACCCTGGGGCATCGCCGACTTGGACGCCGAACCTACCGTTCTTCTTTTGCCTCTTCTGGTTCTCGCATTCGTTCTTGTCCTTTGTCCTCTCGCCGGAAGATTTCTTCTGTGCCTCAAGCCTCTGTAACTTTTTATCTCAATGTATCTTCGTATATTTTGAAAAACCTCTCTTTTAAGCTCCCCCTCCACCTTATATTTGCTTATCAGAGAATTTATAAGTCCTATCTGTTCCTCGCTGAGATCCTTGACTCTTGTGGACGGAGGCACGCTATCCTTCATTTTTTCCAGTATCTCTTTTGCGGTGCCATTACCCACTCCATAAATATAAGTCAAAGCCACATCTATTCTTTTGTTTCTCGGCAAATCCACTCCGGCTATTCTTGCCATAAATCTCTCCTCAAAAAACAATTCATCCCTGTCTCTGTTTATGACGGGGGTCGGAACAGAGAACCCTTACCACTCCCCTGCGCTTCACTATCTTGCACTTATTGCATATCTTTTTTACACTCGCTCTTACTTTCATCGGTAAAAAACACTTATCAAAGCGTTTTCCTCCTTGATAAACTTGAACTACTTAGACCGATAAACAATCCTGCCTTTATTCAGGTCATACGGGGACAGTTCAACCTTCACCCTGTCTCCGGGAAGGATTTTAATATGATGAATCCTCATTTTACCGGAAATATGCGCCAAAATTGTCTTCCCGGAAGGAATTTCAACTTTGAAAGTGGCGTTTGGATACGCCTCCTTAATTATTCCCTCTATTTCTATTTTTTCATCTTCCGATGCCATAAATTAATATTATACTAAAATATAAGACAAACTCGTAAGGCTTATCTGGGGAAATTTCTAAGCTAAATCGCAGATAAAATTTCACCACCGCTTTTGGTCACCACTATGGTATGCTCAAAGTGAGCAGCCGGGCTTCCGTCCATAGTGATTACCGTCCAGCCATCCTTCTTAACCTCATTCTCGCTTTTGCCCAGACATATCATCGGCTCCAGAGCCAGAGTCATTCCGCTTACAAGACTAACCCCGCTGCCAGGCGTTCCGTAATTTGGTACCGACGGCTCTTCATGAAGCATCCTGCCTATCCCGTGCCCCGTATAATTTCTCACCACTGACATTCCGCTTGCTGAAGCAATATTTTCTATTGAAAATCCTATGTCGCCCAAATGTCCGCCGTCCCTTGCCGCCGATACCGCCGCCTCAAGAGATTTCTTCGTCACTTCCAGAAGTCTTTTTTTTTCATCTTTTATTCGTCCCACTCCCACAGTTATGGCAGCATCCCCGTAAAAACCTTTATAAAGACACCCTACATCTATGCTGATTATATCACCTTCTTTCAAAATCCTCTTTTCCGCGGGAATGCCGTGAACGATTTCTTCATTTATTGAGGCGCATATCGTGGCCGGATAACCTTTATAACCAAGGAAGGCCGGCTCTGCACCCATTTTTCTTATTTCGGTTTCAGCCACTTTGTCAAGATAGTAAGTATTTGCGCCGGGTTTTATTTTTCCCCGAAGAAGTTCCAAAATTCTGGCAACTATTTTGGAGGCGTGCTTGATTTTTTTTATTTCCTCTTTACTTTTAATTTCTATCATTTTTGTATAGCGCGAAGAAAATCAAGGATTTTTTTAGTTATTTCCTCCGGAGCGGAATTGGCGTTTATTTCATAGAATAAATTTGTGGATTTATAATAAGAAAGCAGCGGTTCGGTAAGCTGGACATAAACCATTAACCTTTTTTTCAGTACCTCCGGCTTATCGTCCTGTCTCTGCACAAGCTCCGCGGAACACTCGTCGCACTTACCAGTTTCCCTGGGAGGATTTGAAACCAAATTATACACTCTGGAGCATTTCGGGCATATTCTGCGGGAGCCAAGCCGTCTTATAACTTCCTCTTCGCTCGCCCTCAAAAAAATTACGGCATTTATTTTGTGACCTCTGGCGGCCAACAAATTATCCAATCCCTCCGCCTGCTCATACGTCCTTGGAAAACCATCAAAAAGAAAGCCGTTTTTATAATTCTCTATCTTGGTTTTTATTATCTCAAGAACAGTTTTATCATCCACAAGTTTCCCACTTTCCAGATATTCCCTGACCTTCATTCCCAATGGCGTTCCTTTAATTATCTCGTCCCTGAACATGTCCCCGGTGGAAATATGAAACAGATTCATCTCCCTGCTTAAAGCCTCTGCCTGAGTGCCTTTGCCAGAGCCGGGATACCCCAATAAGACAATATTCATAACATACCCTCCTTAGCCGCCGACATTGAACCAGCGCCCCTTTATTTTGCTGTGCTTGGAGAAACCCTCGTAATTTCTCATAACAAGATGCGCCTCCATTTGGGCGATAGTATCCAAAGCCACACCGACGACAATAAGCAGGGATGTGCCGCCGAAATAAAAAGGCACATTGAATTTGGTTCGGAGATAATCCGGCAACACCGCGATGAAAGCCACAAAAAGAGCGCCGCCCAGAGTGATACGATTAAGAACCTTTTCTATGTAAGTTGCCGTTTGCCCGCCCGGTCTTATGCCAGGTATGAAACCGCCCCATTTCTTCATATTATCAGCAAGGTCCTTCGGATTTATGCTGACTGAATTATAAAAATAGCAGAAAAATATTATTAAACCCACGTAAAAAAGCTGGTAGAAAATATTAGAAGGATTTAAGAAAGACATAATTTTGCTTGCCCAGGCAGCCTGAGGATTAAACTGAAGAACGGAGTAGGGAACGCTCAAAAGCGAAACGGCGAATATAACTGCTATGACTCCCGATTGATCCACTTTCAAAGGCAGAAAAGTGCTCACCCCCCCGTACATTTTTCGTCCTACCATTCTCTGCGCGTACTGAACCGGTATTTTCCTCTGCGCCGTTTCCACCCACACGACAAACGCCGTTATAACCATAACGGCCGCAAAAATAAAGAGAGCAAACAAAATACCTATTTCCTCTACCTGAACAAGTTTTATCATATTGCCCACCGCCGAAGGAAGACCCGCCACTATTCCGGCAAATATTATCAGGGATATTCCATTTCCTATTCCCCTCTCCGTCATCTGCTCGCCCAACCACATAATGAATATGGTTCCCGCCGTAAGCGTAAGCACGGTGGTGAAATAAAACGAAAATGTCGGATTGGAAACGATTGGGACACTTCCCGGAGTCGGCATCTTGCTCAAAGCTATTGTCAAACCAAGAGATTGAAAAGCCGCCAGAAAAAGGGTAAAAACTCTGGTTATCTGCACGGTTTTCCTATGCCCTAATTCACCTTCCTTGGCAAGCCTGTCGAGATACGGAAACACGTGCGCCCCCTGAACCAAACTCATAATAATGGAGGCGTTAATATAGGGCATTATCCCCATGGAAAAGATGGAAAATCTTCTGAGCGCCCCGCCCGAAAATATATCCAGAAAACCCAAAACTCCGCTCTGATGCGCTTTGAACAGATTTTCAAGGGCCGTGGCATTTATACCCGGAATAGGTATTATGGCGCCCAGGCGATATACCGCAAGAGCCACAACAACAAAAATAATCCTTTTCTTTAAATCCTTGATTTTCAAGATATCGGCGAATTGCTGCATATATTCTCCCTTGACGGCTTATTTTATGACAGTTGCTTTTCCTCCGGCTTTTTCTATTTTTCCCCTGGCGCTTTTTGAGAAGGCCTGCGCGGAAACAGTTAATCTCTTTTTAATCTCGCCTGTTCCAAGAACCTTAACGGGATTATTACTTCTTAAAATCCTTCTGCTCCTTAAAAGTTGCGGGGTTATTTCGTCGTCGTCGTTAAAGAACCTGTCCAGAACCTTAGTGTTCACCCATTCGTAAACCTTCTTGAATCTCATGTTGTTGAATCCGCTTTTCGGTATCCTTCTTAAAAGCGGGGTCTGGCCGCCCTCAAACCCTCTTCTCTTCGTTCCGCCGGAGGTGGAATTCTGTCCCTTCTGTCCTCTGGTTGAGGTTTGTCCGTGGCCCGAACCCGAGCCCGTTCCAAGTCTTTTTCTTCGTTTTTTCGAACCAAACTTAGGCTTTAAAGTATGCAATATAGACATATTATTCTTTACCTCTCAATTTCATGATTTCTTCCCTGCTTTTAAGCTGCTTTAACGCCTCAATAGTTGCATAAACGCTGTTAAAGGCATTTCTTGAACCCAAATTCTTGGCCAGAATATTTTTTATTCCGGCCACTTCCAAAACGGCTCTGACTCCTCCGCCGGCTATAATCCCGGTTCCCTGAACCGCTGGTTTCATCCACACATGCCCCGCTCCAAAATATCCTTCCACTTCATGCGGGACTGTATCGTTGACTATCGGAAATTCAAACATTTTCTTTTTGGCATTCGTCGTAGCTTTTTGTATAGCCGACTGCAATTCGTTGGATTTACCAAGACCCGCTCCTACCATTCCATGTCCGTCCCCCACCACCACAAGGGCATTGAAGGAAAATCTTTTGCCGCCCTTTACTACCTTCGTGACCCTGTTTATCGCTATCACCGCACTTTTTTCTTCCCTGACCTCCTCAAAAATCTTTTCGCTTTCCCCAAGTGTTTCGCTTATCTCTTCTTTGTCAAGTTTAGACTCGTCGTTCATGGTTTTTATTTCCTTTGTTTTTTTGGGATTTCTCAACATACTTTCTCTCCTGTCCGTTTTTTAAAATTTAAGCCCGCATTTCCTGCTTGCTTCAGCCAATGCCTTTATTCTCCCGTGATACATAAGCCCGTTCCTGTCAAAACACACTTCCTTCACTCCTTTCTCAATGGCTCTTTTCCCTATAAGCTCCCCCACCTTGCGGGCAGTTTCAATATTCTTGCCTGATTTCATCTTGCCCTTTAACTCTTTTTCAAGGCTTGAAGCGGAAGCGATTGTAATCCCCTTTCTGTCATCCAGTATCTGCGCGTAGATGTAGCGCGAACTTCTGAATACGCATAAACGCGGTTTATTCTTTTGTGAAAGGTAAAGTTTGTCTTTCACCCTTTGTCGTCTCAATTGAAACCTTTCCTTTTTATCCTTCATAACAGTCTCCTAAAATAACTCACAATGACCTTTATTTTTTCCCTCCGACTCCGGCGGCGGTTTTCCCTGCTTTCCTGATTATAGTTTCATCTTTATACTTTATTCCGGCGCCTTTATACGGTTCGGGAGGCTTTATTCTCTTTATCTTCGCCGCTATGTTGCCCAGAAGGTCTTTGTTATAATGACTCATGGTAAGCGTTGTTGCTTTCGGGTCAAATTTTATTTCCATCCCTTCCGGAATATCAATCACCACCGGATGAGAAAAACCCAGCTGAAGTGTTAGCTTTTGCCCCTGAACACTTCCCTTAAAACCAACCCCATTAATCTCCAGAACCTTAGTAAACTTATTCACTACGCCGTGCACCGCATTTGCCATTCGCGCCCTTGTCGTTCCATAAAGAGCCTTTTTGTTCTGCCCGGTTTTCGGGTCCAAACTGAGATAAATCCGGTTTTCCTTAATTTCAACATTTATTCCGTCCGCTACAGCACAATCCATTTTTCCATGCGGACCCTCTATGTGAAGGATTCTACCCTCTTTAAGAGAAATCTTAACATTTTGAGGTATTTCTATCGGCTTTTTACCTACTCTGCTCATAATTTTCTCCTCATTTCATTTATGTTCGGCGATTAGCAAATCGCCCGCTACATTTTTGCTGTTTCTCCGCGCTCTTTGCGAAATTTTCGCGTTCTTTGCGCCCTCGCGTCTTGCTTCCGCGACCTCCGCGTTTTACCACACCTGGCAAAGAACCTCTCCGCCAACCTTTTCTCTTCTCGCGTTCGTGTCGGTCAGCACCCCCCTGGAAGTGGAGATTATAAAAGTGCTGAATGCCACCCGCGCTTTCGGGAATTTCTTACGCGAGCAATAAACTCTCCTGCTCGGTTTGGACACGCGTTTTATGCCCTTTATAACGGGCTTTTTGTCTTCTGAATATCTTAAAGTAATACTAAGGACCTTTTTTTTCCTTTTTTTCCTGTCCTGAACCGTTATGATTTTATAACTCGAAATGAATCCTTCCTCCTCCAGTATTCGAGCGATGCTTTCCTTGAGCGTTGAAAAAGGTACATTCACCTTTTCCTGCAGTTTAGCATTGGCATTTCTTATGGAAGTAAGCATATTAGCCAAAGTATCCATATTTCACCTCTTTCTCACAAATTATTTATTCAACACAATTCACCAGCTGGACTTTCTCATACCAGGCACAAGTCCTTCATGAGCCATTTTCCTGAGACATATTCTGCAAAGTCCAAAATCCCTGTAATAGCCTCTCGGACGCCCACAGATCTGGCATCTATTCCTGCGCCTTGTGGAATATTTTTGAGGCTTTCGCATCTTAGCCATCCACGCGTAAGTAGCCATATTTTCTCCTAATTTAATTTTGCTTCTTTTTTCTTTTAAAAGGTATGCCGAGCATTTCAAGCAAAATCCTGGCTTTTTCGTCGCTCCCGGCATCTGTCACGAAACTGATATTCATTCCTCTTGGACGGGGAGATTTTTCCACATTGATTTCGGGAAAAATATACTGCTCCCTGATGCCAAGATTCAGATTTCCCTTTCCGTCGAAACACCTTTCGTCAAACCCCTGAAAATCCCTTATTCGGGGGGAGGCCAAAGAAATGAACCTGTCCAGAAACTCATACATTCTGTCGCCTCTCAGCGTAACTCTCACTCCTATCGGCATGCCCTTTCTGAGCTTGAAATTTGATATCGATTTCTTGGCCCGCCTTATCTGCGGCATCTGTCCACAGATAAGTGCTATGTCGCTTTTTGCCTGTTCCACTTCCTGAATATTCTCCTTCCCCTGGGAAACTCCGACATTTATAACGATTTTCTTGAGTTTCACCGCGGCCATTGGGGAAGAGTATTTAAACTCTTTCATCAGAATTTTAACAAGTTCTTTTTCGAATTTCACTTTCAATCTCGGTTCATACGATTTTTTTTCCATTTGAATAGACTCCTTCCATTTCTCTGTGTTCTCCGCGACTTGTCCTTCCGAAGCTCTTTGGCGAAGGAGAATATTTTCGCGTCCTTCGCGTTCCAATCAAAGAATAACTTCTCCGCATTTTTTGCAAACCCTGACCTTGTCTCCGGTCTGCATTTTAGTAAATCTCACTTTCACGCCTTTGTCGCACTTGGGACAAACTAATTTCACATTCGAGGCGTTTATGGGCCCCTCAACCTTATGT